>PUOA01000075.1 GCA_003551925.1 Paracoccaceae bacterium | reverse complement strand
GATTGGCACCCTGGCAGGTGCTTGGGGGAACGATCCGCGGGTGTTTCACAATGAGGTCGGCACGGGCGGGCGCAAAGTGGGTTCGCACCTGTATCTCGGTTACGGGCCACTGACGTTCAGTCAGGGAACGAAACTGAAGACCGGCGCAGCGATTCAGGAGGGCGAGCAGGCGGAGCTGCGGCTGGCGTGGCCCGCCGACGGAAACGCACTGCAAGACGCGGTGCAACTCGCCCACTGGTTCGGGACGCTCGGCGGGCGTTCGCGGAACGGGTGGGGTTCGCTGGCGTTCGATCCCGAAGGGAGCGCCGCGGCTTTCCTGCGCGAGATTTCTCACGTCGATCCTCTGCTGGGTTACATCAGCCGACCACTCGAAGACTGTCTTCGTCGCGACTGGCCGCACGCGCTCGGAGTGGACGGCGGGCAGCCTCTCGTCTGGCGTTCGAAGGAGGACTTCCCCGACTGGCGGACAGCCATGCAGCATTTGGCCAAGGTCAAGATCGCGTTCCGCACTCAGGATGCGTTCGCATTCGACGCCGGGCACGGACCCTTTGCAGACCGTCATGTACTCGGATACCCGGTGACCAACCATTCAGTAGGCGTCTGGGGTAACCAGAAGCGTCTTGCGAACCAGTTGCGTCTCAAGGTGCGCAAGCGGCCGGAGGGCAAGTACGAGGCGTTTGCTTTCCACTTCCCGTGCGCGACTCCGCGGGAGATGGCCACGAGCCTTGGGAATAAGGCACCGGATGTCGCACGGCAAGCTGCGATTTGGCGCAAGGTGCACGTTCTTCTGGACCATGAGATGCAGCGGCTATGACGATGGTCCGGATGCATGTAATCGGGTTGGGCGGCGTGTGGGGCAGTCCTCGGTTTCTCCATTTCCGAACAAAGGGATAGAGCATGGATTACTCCCTCTGGCAGGCGAAGCTCGCGGCATGGACGCACGACCCGGCGGAAAAGGCGCTGGTGTTATCGCGTGATCCGTCGGGACACGAGTGGGGCACGTTCGCGAAACTGCGCGAGGCGGTGTTCGGGAGTCGCGCAGTCCCCGAGTCCCTTGTTCCCATCGTGCAAAAGGCGGATCACTGGGCCGCGGCTGCCGATCGCCCGCAGTGGCCTCGCGACCCGCGCGACGGCCGGTATCCATCGTGGACGCAGGTGAGCTTTTCCGAACAACCGGTGCTCATCCACCCGCTGTCGGGCGAGGAACTTAATCTCGGGGAACTGTGCGAGATCGGCGTCGGCGCCATCAAGGCGGTAAGCCTGGATCATTTCACGCAACTGCTCGACCCAGCAGGCGATGCCCGTCGCAGTGCGCTGGCGTTCTGGCGCTTCGGGCCGAGATCGAGCAGTGCGCCTGAGTTGGGCGCGCTGTGGAGCTTGCTGCCGGCGGATACCCGGGTACCGGATCACATTATCTGGCAGCATCTGGATCTCACCGCAGCCCTCGCAACGGCATTCCATCAGGACCCCGACGGCAACCCAGCGCTGATTACCGTGAGTTTCGGGCCGGTGCAGGAGTTCATTGCGCAGGCGCGTACCACTTCCGATCTCTGGGCGGGTTCGCATCTGCTGTCCCGCGTCGCCTGGGAAGCGTTGAAGGTGATCTGCGAACGCCTGGGGCCGGATGCCGTGCTGTCGCCGCAGTTGCGCGGGGTGCCGCAGGTGGATCTTTGGCTGCGCGACGAGCAAGGGCTGAACGCCGCGTGGTTCGACAACGAGGAATGGCACAAGGGCGGGACGGACGCCAATCCGTTGTTCGCGGCGGCGTTGCCTAACAAGTTCGTCGCCCTTGTCCCCGCCGCGCAAGCCGAATCGCTGGCGCGAGACATCGAGAAGGCGGTGCCCGCATGGGTGCGGCGGGAAGCCGAGGCCTGTCTCGATGCACTGCTGAAACGCGCAGGCCTTGCCGACGCTCCAGCGGCACGCGGGCAGATTACCGAGCAACTCGATGGTTTTCCGGAGGTCCACTGGGCCGCCGCCGCCTGGTCTCCGTTCGTTACGGAAGTGGCCAACGGCGGACCGCCGGACGAGTCGCAGCTGCGCGCGGCGCTGGCGCCGTTCCTGCCCAAAGGCGCCGACCATGGGTTCCTCGACGGACCTGCATGGAAGCTGCTGCGCGGCGACGTGAGGATCGAGGGCTTTACTCTTTTCGCGCCAAACCCGGGGACGCTGTATCCGGCGCTGTACGACCTTCTGGACCGCAGCCAAGCGGCGGCGAAGTCGGTGCGCGCTTTCCGGCAACTGCCGCAACAGGGCTACCGCTGCACTTTGTGCGGGGAACGGGAGTGGCTCACGCACGATCGCGCGCTGCTCGACCTGCCTCCGGGAAAGCGCACGGACCCAGGCACCGGAACCCTGTGGGCACGGTCGGGCGTGAGTGGTACTGCCTGGGCGCGCAAGGGCGAGCACCTTTGCGCGCCGTGCACGCTGAAACGCCTTTGGCCAAGCCGCTTCGCGGACGAGGTCGAACAGGCGTTGGAGAGAAAGGCGGGGCGTTACGTGGTTTCCACCCACACGATGGCGTTGGCGACCAGCCTGAATCGCTGGCTCGAGCAGGGCGCGCCGATGGATGATTCCTTGCTCAAGCTTGCCGCACATCTGGAGAACAGTGATCTGGACGTCGCGCTGCCGCGCAAGCTGGTCCGGCGACTGCGAGATCAGGAGGATTCGATCAAGAAAATCGTGCGGCGCCTGCCGGGGTTGCTCGACCGCCTGCGCGAGGAACAGGATCTCGAACTCGACGACGATCGGCTGGGCGGCTTGGCCGGAACGGTCGAAGGCCTACTCGGCGACAGGCCCGAAGCGTACTACGCGCTGATCCTGATGGACGGAGACAGCATGGGTGCCTGGCTTTCGGGTACCGAGCCTGAGCGGATGCTGCGCTACCGCGACACCTGGCACCCGGCGATCCGGGCCGCGGTGGAGAGCCGCTGCCGTCGCGAGCGGGAGCCGATCGCGACGCTCCCCGATCTGCGGCGGCCGGTTTCGCCCGCGCGGCACATGGCGATCTCTACCGCACTCAACGGATTCGCGCTGCACGTCGCCCGGTACGTGGTCGAGGACGTCGGCAAGGGCAAGCTGATCTACGCCGGCGGCGACGACGTGCTAGCGATGCTGCCGGTGGACGATCTGCTGGGCGTGATGTTCCTGCTGCGGCTAGCCTACGCAGGCGTATTCCCCACGGACGAACGTTCGATCGATGAGGGTCGGGCGCTATTGGGGTTGGGAGCCGAACTTTTCAACCTCCGGCGGGGGCATGTGATGCTGAACCGTCGCCTGCTGCGCGTGATGGGGCACAAGGCGACGGCTTCGGTCGGTGCGGTCGTCGCGCATCACCAGGCCCCGCTCGGTTGGGTACTGCGTCAGCTCCGGGCCGCAGAGCAGCGCGCGAAGCAGGCTGGCGGACGCGACGCGTTCGCGATCGATCTGCTCAAACGCTCGGGCGGCACGGTGCGGCTGACCAGCCCTTGGCTGCTGCCGCGTGATGGGAAAGGGCATGCGAACTGGTCGGCGCTGGGCAACCTCGAAGTGACACCGATGGGGCAACTCATCCGACTGCGCGACCGTTTCGCGGGCGAGGGCTTCTCGCGCCGGGCCGCCTACCTTACCCAGGGTTGGCTGACCGATTTGCCCGACGATCCGCAGGCGCTGCGGGCGATGCTCGGCTATCAGTTCCGATGCCAGGGCGGCGGCGACCCGAAGGTGCTGGCTTCTCTCGGCGAGTCCCTCGCCGGCCTTGCCGGGCAGGTTGCAGCTGACCGGGCACGCGGGTTCGTGGAAGATTTCCTCGCGGTCGCCGAGTTTCTTGCGCGTGAAGGGCGCGTGCGGCCGCAAGCCGGGACCCAGCGAATCGGAGCACGCAAGGAGAGCGCGGCATGACGGCATACCTGTTTCTGCAACCGCTGGATGTGCTGTACCTGCGGGGGAACAAGCTGTTCGACGGCGCTGGAGCACACGGCGAGGCATTGATGCCTCCCTGGCCTTCGGTGGCTGCGGGAGCGATTCGCTCGCGCATGCTCGCCGATGCCGGGATTGATTTCGCGGCGTTCGCTCGCGGTACGCCGGTCGCGGACGCGGACCTCGCCAGCGCACTCGGCACCCCCGATGCTCCGGGGGATTTCCGGCTGACCCTGTTCACGGTGGCGAGGCGCTTTGCGACGCCCGCCTCCGGCGGGAGCGGACCGAATGACGGACCTGAGCCCTGTTTCCCGCTGCCGGCGGATGTCGTCGTGTGCGACGCGGCCGGTCTCGCCGACGCGACGTATCTGCCCCCTCGCAGGTTGCCGGTGGGAAGCAATGGGG
>PUOA01000051.1 GCA_003551925.1 Paracoccaceae bacterium | reverse complement strand
GGCGGCCCTGACCGAGGACGACATCCTCTCCCTCTTCCAACCCCTCGATCCCGGCGGCGCCTGAAAGCCGGCGTCCTCAGAAGTGCGGTGCCCGTGAGCAAGCTGGCAGGGATCGAACGGTCCGTGGCGGCGCTTCACCGGCGGGCTGAGGATGACGAGCCGCGCGTCGAGGACCGCGCCCACGCCATGCTGGCCGAGAAGGCCATGCTGATGCGCAAGGGCAAGGCCGTGGCCGATCTGTGGGATCAGCTTTCGGATGGGGCGCGCCTTGCCTACGGCTCCGACCCCGCGCCGGGGCAGCCGCTGCCCGATGCGCTGGCCTACCGCAAGGTGCCCGACCCGGACGCCTTCGTGGTGCTCGACCTTGCGGTGGAGGCGATGGATGTCCTCCACCTCGGGCCGCAGCACCGGCGCGCGCGTTTTACCCGCGCGGATGGTTGGGCAGGGGGCTGGTGCGCGCCCTGACGCGCTTGCCCGCTCAGCGCCCGGCCCGATGCTGCGCCAGCGCCTCGGCCCCCAGCCGCAGCCGCACGCCGAGGCTGCCGGTGCCGCCGAGCACCGGCCGCTTGCGCAGGCCGATCTCCAGCGCGGTGATCTCGGGCCGGCGCGCGCAGGCCTCGACGATCCGGGTCATCAGGTATTCCTGCGTCTTGTAACGGCCGTCGCGCGCGATGCGGTCGATCTCGGCGATCAGCGGGTCGTAGTCGAAGACCCGCGCCATCGCGTCCTCGGGGACCAGAACGCGCTCGGGCGCGATTTCGAGCGTGAGGTCCAGCAGATGCGCGTCGGGCACCACGTCATCGGGCCCGTATGTGCCGATGGAGGTCGCAAGCTGCAGGTCGCGCAGCTCGACCGTGGCGGTCCGCTGCGTTGGGGCGGGGTCGGTCATGTCAGCGTGTCCTCGCCTGCATCCGACGCATCCGTCTCGTAGGCGGCAAGCTGGCGCGTCAGCAGCTTCTTGTAGCGGCGCTGCCGGCGCCGCGCGCGGGCATCGTCGGCGCGCCAGCCGGCGCGCTTGTCCTGCACGATGTGTTCGAGATCCTCCGCCGCCTCGATCAACCGGGCGTCAGCGGGCGTGGTGCGTCTGGTCATTGGCTCGGTCCTGCGCAATCGCGGCTCAGGCACGGGGAGATGGTGCGCATTCGCCGTTCGCCAAGTCCCGCGCGTGCGGAGCCGAACCCCTTGCCTCAGACACCGCAATCCGGCATACGCGACGCAGGGCTGGCGATGGCGTCGCCACCACGGGGCACCCCCCGTGCCGCCCCGTTCACCCATCCTGAACGCCGGGATCTTGCCTGTGCGCCTGCGCGGCAATGCGAGAGACCGTCCCGCGCGGGCCTGATGCGGAGTGATCCAGATGGACCGACCCGAATTCTACCGTTTCCACCAGGGCGCACGCGTGCTGCCCTTCGACGCTGCCGAATACGACACGCGCCTGCGCGGGCTGCGCAGCCGCATGGCCGAGGCGGGCGTCGAAGCCTGCGTGTTCACGTCCATGCACAACGTGGCCTACTATTCCGGGTTCCTGTATTGCGCGTTCGGGCGGCCCTACGCGCTGGTGGTGACCCCGTCCGACAGCGTGACCATCAGCGCCGGGATCGACGCCGCGCAGCCCTGGCGGCGCAGCCACGGCGACGCCATAACCTACACCGACTGGGCGCGGAACAACTACTGGCGCGCGATCCGCTCGGTCACCGGCACGGGCCGGCGCATCGGGTATGAGGGCGATCACATCACACTGGCGCAGAAGGCGCTGCTCGATGACGTCCTGTCGCCCGCGCAGACGCTCGACATCGCCCCCGCGACGATGCGCCAGCGGATGCACAAATCGCCCGCCGAGATCGCGCTGATCCGCCAGGGCGCCGCCGTCGCCGATGTCGGCGGCTACGCCATCCGCGACGCGATCCGCCCCGGCACGCGCGAAATCGACGTCGCCATGGCGGGCCGCGACGCGATGGAGCTGGAGATCGCCCGGCGCTTCCCCGACGCCGAATACCGCGACACCTGGGTCTGGTTCCAGTCGGGCATCAACACCGACGGCGCGCACAACCCCGTCACGGCGCGCGCGCTCCGGCACGGCGACATCCTGAGCCTGAACACCTTTCCGATGATCTCGGGCTACTACACCGCGCTCGAGCGCACGCTGTTTCTGGGCGAAGTCGACGACGCCTCGCGCGCGATCTGGGAGGCGAACGTGGCGGCGCATGAATACGGCATGCGCCTGCTGCGGCCCGGCGTCACCTGCGCCGAGGTCACGCACCAGATCAACGCCTTCCTCGCCGAGCGCGACCTGCTGCGCTACCGGACCTTCGGCTACGGGCACTCCTTCGGGATCCTGAGCCACCATTACGGGCGCGAGGCCGGGCTGGAGCTGCGCGAGGACATCGACACGGTGCTCGAGCCCGGCATGGTGATCTCGATGGAGCCGATGCTGACCATCCCCGAGGACCAGCCCGGTGCCGGCGGCTACCGCGAGCACGACATCCTGATCCTCACCGAAGACGGGGCCGAGAACATCACCGGTTATCCCTACGGCCCCGCGTTCAACGTGGTGTAGGGCCGCCACGGCCCCGGGTGCGCCCCCGGGGCCACGAGCGTGGCCGGTTTGCAACCCGCCCGGCAGCCACTACGTCGGAGCCAAGACCACCGTGGCACAGCCACAGATCCAACACCGGAGACACAGCTCATGGCAGACGCGAAAACCCTGTTCATCACCGGCGCCTCGACCGGGATCGGCGCGGCCACGGCCCGGATGGCGGTCGAAGCAGGCTGGAACGTCGGGCTGATGGCGCGCAGCGCGGACAAGCTGGACGCGCTCTGCGCCGAGTTGGGCGCGGCGGCGCTGGCCCTGCCGGGCGATGCGACGCAACTCGACGTGCAGGAGGCCGCCATCGCGAAGCTCACCGACCACTTCGGCCGGCTTGACGCGGCCTTCGCCAATGCGGGCAAGGGGCTCGACACGCCCGGCACCGAAGCCGGCGACCCCGAGGAATGGCGGCGGATGATCGACCTCAACATCATGGCGCTGCTCTACACCGCGCGCGCGAGCCTGCCGCATTTGCGCAAGACGCGCGGGCACCTGCTGCTGACGGGCTCGGTCGCGGGCAAGATCACGCTTTCCGGCTCGATCTATGGCGCAAGCAAGTGGTTCGTGCACGCCTACGGCGCGAACATGGCGCAGGAGATGCGCGACTGGGGCGGGCGTTGCACGGTGATCGCGCCGGGCATGGTCGACACGCCGTTCTTCGCGGAGCCGAAGCCCGACAAGCTGATGCCCGAGGACGTCGCCGCAGCGGTGCTCTTCGCGCTGTCCCAGCCCGAGCGCGCCGCGATCCCCGAGATCACGCTCATGCCGACCGGCTGATCTGCTCTGAACGGCACCGACGCTCCTCGGCAATGCCGGTTGCAGAGGGCGGTCGTTGGGTGGCACGGGATCGATCACCCCGTAATACGATCACGGGGCGCGTGGAGGCGCGAGCCGTTCGCCGCAAGCCGCGCCTCGGACAATGAGCGACGGTGGTTGGTGGGCGAGGTGCAGCAGCGCAGGCGCGGCGTCCGCCCGGAGAGGCTCATCTATCATCGACACGCGCGCAAGCGAACCGATCGGTCGCTGCATGGCGAAATGAGCCTTCAGCGACATTCGTGCAGATCGCAGCGTGAAAGGCGACGTCGCAGGGGCAGCAACGTGCTGGTCCCTTTCCTGACCTTCGGTCCGAAATGTCGTGAGCGACCGTTTCAGCGAGAAGCAAACCTGCCTCAAGCGCTTCAACTTCCTCGCAAATTGTCGAGGTAAATCCGCACCGCGTCTTGCACGTGCCGGAAACGGTCGCCGCCCAGATGCTTGCCGCCGAACCATCTCGTGACCACGACGACATGCGCGTGCAGCCCTTCGCGTTCCAGCATCCGCAAGATCACCATGCCTGCTCCGGCCTCGCCATCATCGTTCTTTACCGGGCCCTCGGCGGTCAACAACGCCCAGCTGTTATGGGTCGCCCTGGAGAATTTCTTCTTCCGGCAAAGCGCCTTGATGAAGGACCTCGCCTCCTGCTCGGTTTCACAGGGCCCGCCCGAGACCGCATATTTCGACCCACGGTCGCGGATGATATCGTCGAGAATGAGCATGGCGCAGGCGTAGCTCTCGCGGCTCGCGGTGGCAAGGCAACGACATCTTCACGCGGTTCGCGGGCTTGGTCCAGATCGACCAACCGGCCTTTGCCGGCACCATGCGGCCCAAGCGCAACGCGCGTCGCATCCGCGCGCCCGATTACTCCTGCGCGCGTTCGACGGAGGGTGGGGCTTCGGGGGC
>PUOA01000067.1 GCA_003551925.1 Paracoccaceae bacterium | reverse complement strand
GTGGAGGCGGTGCGCCCTTGCCGCAGCGGGGCGGCGATGGAGTGGCGTGACGAGGGTATCGTGCTGCAGGTCCGCCGCCACGGCGAGAGCGCCGCGATCATCGAGGCGCTGACGGCGACGCACGGCCGGCACGCGGGCGTGGTGCGCGGCGGCGCGGGGCGACGCATGGCGCCGGTGCTGCAACCGGGCGCGCAGCTGGACCTGACCTGGCGCGCGCGCCTGCCCGAGCATCTGGGGCACTTTACCGTCGAGCCGATCCGCCAGCGGGCCGCCGGCGTTCTGGAGGACCGTCTTGCGCTTGCGGCGCTGGCCTCGGTCTGTGCGCTTCTGCATGCGGCGCTGCCCGAACGCGCGCCGCAGCCGGTCCTCTATGCCGCGAGCGTCGAGGTGCTTGATTCGCTCGGCGCGCCGGGGTGGCTGGGGGGCTATATCCGGTGGGAACTGGCGCTCTTGGAGCAGGCGGGCTTCGGGCTGGACCTGAGCCGCTGCGCGCTGACCGGAGCGCGCGAGGGGCTGGCTTATGTATCGCCGCGCACCGGGCGCGCTGTCAGCCGCGAAGCGGGCGCGCCGTGGGCCGGCCGCCTGCTGCCGCTGCCCCCCGCGCTGATCGGGCAGGGCACGCTGGACGCCTCGCGCGCGCGCGACGCGTTGCGCCTGACGGGGCATTTCCTGCAGCGACATCTTGGCGCGGGCGACGGCGCGCTGCCCGAGGCGCGGAGCCGTCTGGAGCGTCTGGTGGCGCGGCCCTGAGCGCTCCGTGTGCATCCCGCGGATGGCGGTTTTCGTTGCATCCGGTGCGGCGAAGATGCCAGCCTCGTGACCGGCGGCGAAAAAAAACTTGAAGCACCGCGCAGAAAACCGAAGTTTAACGTTACGGGTCCAAGGTCGACGATGTGCTGCAGGTTCGACGCCCGCGCCATCGCGGCCCAACAGACAGGAGCGTCCACGTGCCATCCTTCTCCACCACCCTCGAGCAGTCGATCCACGGCGCCCTGGCGCTTGCCAATTCCCGCCGCCATGAATTCGCCACGCTGGAGCATCTGCTGCTGTCGCTGATCGACGAGCCCGACGCGTCACAGGTCATGCAGGCGTGCAACGTGGATCTGGACGTCCTGCGCAAGACACTACTCGATTTCATCGAGGGCGAGCTTTCGTCGCTGGTCACCGATATCGACGGTTCCGAAGCGGTGCCGACGGCCGCGTTCCAGCGCGTGATCCAGCGCGCGGCGATCCACGTGCAGAGTTCGGGCCGCAACGAAGTGACGGGCGCCAATGTGCTGGTCGCCATCTTCGCCGAGCGCGAATCGAACGCCGCCTATTTCCTGCAGGAGCAGGACATGACCCGCTACGATGCGGTGAACTTCATCGCGCACGGGGTGGCCAAGAACCCGGCATTCTCGCGCTCGAAGCCCGTGACGGGCGCCGAGGAGGCCGAGAGCGAGCAGGCATCCGCATCCGAAGGCGGGCGCGAGGAGAAAGAGGATAGCGCGCTCGGCAAGTATTGCGTTGATCTGAACGCCAAGGCGCGCAAGGGCGACGTGGACCCGCTGATCGGCCGCGCGTCCGAGGTCGAGCGCTGCATCCAGGTGCTGTGCCGTCGGCGCAAGAACAACCCGCTTCTGGTCGGCGATCCGGGCGTCGGCAAGACCGCGATCGCCGAGGGTCTCGCCCGCAAGATCGAGGATGGCGACACCCCCGAAGTGCTGGCGGGATCCACCATCTACGCGCTCGACATGGGCGCGCTGCTTGCCGGGACGCGCTATCGCGGCGATTTCGAGGAGCGGCTGAAGGCTGTCATGAAGGAGATGGAGGATCACCCCGACGCGGTGCTGTTCATCGACGAGATCCATACGGTGATCGGCGCCGGCGCGACTTCGGGCGGGGCGATGGATGCGTCGAACCTGCTCAAGCCCGCGCTGCAGAGCGGCAAGCTGCGCTGCATGGGCTCGACCACCTACAAGGAATTCCGCCAGCATTTCGAAAAGGATCGCGCCCTGTCGCGCCGGTTCCAGAAGATCGACGTGGTGGAGCCGACGGTCGAGGATTCGGTCAAGATCCTGATGGGGCTGAAGCCCTATTTCGAAAAGCACCACGACATCCGCTACACCAATGACGCGGTCAAGACTGCGGTGGAGTTGTCGGCGCGCTACATCAACGATCGCAAGCTGCCCGACAAGGCCATCGACGTGATCGACGAAGCAGGGGCGGCACAGCATCTGGTGGCCGATTCGAAGCGTCGCAAGACCATCGGCCCGAAGGAGATCGAGGCCGTGGTCGCCAAGATCGCGCGCATCCCGCCCAAGAACGTCTCGAAGGACGATGCCGAAGTGCTGCGCGACCTCGAAGGCTCGCTCAAGCGCGTGGTGTTCGGGCAGGACAAGGCGATCGAGGCGCTGGCCTCGGCCATCAAGCTTGCCCGCGCGGGGCTGCGCGAGCCCGAAAAGCCCATCGGCAACTACCTGTTCGCGGGTCCGACCGGGGTCGGCAAGACCGAAGTCGCGCGCCAGCTTGCAGACACGTTGGGGGTGGAGCTGCTACGCTTCGACATGTCCGAATACATGGAGAAGCACGCGGTCTCGCGTCTGATCGGTGCGCCGCCGGGCTATGTCGGCTTCGATCAGGGCGGGTTGCTCACCGATGGCGTGGACCAGCACCCGCATTGCGTGCTGCTGCTCGACGAGATCGAGAAGGCACACCCCGATGTCTACAACATCCTGTTGCAGGTGATGGACCACGGCAAGCTGACCGACCACAACGGCCGGCAGGTGGATTTCCGCAACGTGGTCGTGATCATGACCTCGAACGCCGGTGCGGCCGAGCAGGCGAAGGCCGCCGTGGGCTTCGGCCGCGAGCGCCGCGAGGGCGAGGACACGGCCGCGATCGAGCGCACCTTCTCGCCCGAATTCCGCAACCGACTGGATGCGGTGATCAGCTTCGGGGCGCTGCCGAAGGCGGTGATCCTGCAGGTGGTCGAGAAGTTCGTCCTGCAGCTCGAGGCGCAGCTCATGGATCGCAACGTCACCATCGATCTGTCGCCGGAAGCCGCGGAATGGCTGGCTGAAAAGGGGTATGATGATCGCATGGGCGCGCGGCCTCTGGCGCGCGTGATCCAGGAGAACATCAAGAAGCCGCTCGCCGAGGAGCTGCTGTTCGGCAAGCTGACCAAGGGCGGCGTGGTGCGCGTGTCCGTCAAGGACGGAGCGATCGACCTGCAGGTCAGCGAACCCGGCGCGCCGCGGCTCAGCGGCAATCGTCCGCCGTTGCTGACCGCGGACTGACCTCAGTCGCTGGCAGAGACCAGGGCGGGCCCCAATGCGGGGCCCGGTCTTTCCGGTGTGGATGTCAATCTTTGGTTAACCAGACTCAGGCATCTTCGCAGGTGCCGGATTTCACTTGCAAAGCGCAGGCCGCAAGTGCAATGTGGCAGGAACATTGTGCGAACAAACCAGCGATTGCCGCGCTGCGGACGCTGTGGAATAAGGGAGCGGAACAATGGCGGCGACGAGCCTTCTGGACATGACAGACAAGCGCAAGCAGGACCGGCAGAAAGCCCTCGATTCAGCCCTTTCGCAGATCGAGCGACAGTTCGGCAAGGGCTCCATCATGAAGCTCGGCGCCAACAACCCGGTGGCCGAGATCGAGGCGACATCCACCGGCTCGCTCGGGCTCGACATCGCACTCGGCATCGGCGGGCTGCCCAAGGGCCGGGTGATCGAGATCTACGGCCCGGAGTCGTCGGGCAAGACGACGCTGACGCTCCATGTGGTGGCCGAGGAGCAGAAGAAAGGCGGCGTCTGCGCTTTCGTCGACGCCGAACACGCGCTCGACCCGCAATATGCGCGCCGGCTGGGCGTCGATCTGGACGAGTTGCTGATCTCGCAGCCCGATACCGGCGAGCAGGCGCTCGAGATCGTGGACACGCTGGTGCGTTCGGGTGCGGTGTCGCTGGTCGTCGTCGATTCGGTGGCGGCGCTGACCCCGAAATCCGAGCTCGAAGGCGACATGGGCGATTCGAGCGTCGGCGTGCACGCGCGGCTGATGAGCCAGGCCATGCGCAAACTGACCGGTTCGATCTCGCGGTCGAACTGCATGGTGATCTTCATCAACCAGATCCGCATGAAGATCGGCGTGATGTTCGGCTCTCCCGAAACCACGACCGGCGGCAACGCGCTGAAATTCTATGCATCGGTCCGGCTGGACATCCGGCGCATCGGCTCGGTCAAGGACCGCGACGAAGTGGTCGGCAATTCCACGCGCGTGAAGGTGGTCAAGAACAAGGTCGCCCCACCCTTCAAGCAGGTCGAATTCGACATCATGT
>PUOA01000284.1 GCA_003551925.1 Paracoccaceae bacterium | reverse complement strand
TGTGGCCGCGATGCTGCGCCGGGGCGTGATCGCGCGCGCCATGCCGCAGGGCGATATCCTGGGCTTCGCCCCGCCGCTGTGCCTGACCGAGCCCGAGGCCGACCGCATCGCCGAGGCCACCCGCGACGCGCTGGCCGAAGTGCTGGGCAGCTAAAGCGGGATCACCAGCCGCGCGCAAAGCCCCCCCAGCCGGGGGCTTTGCGACAGCTCCAAGCGCCCGCCATGGCTGCGCATCGCGTCTTCGGCAATCGCCAGCCCCAGCCCGACGCCGCCCCCGCGGTCCTGATTGCGCGCCGCATCCAGCCGCACGAAGGGGCGCTTGGCCTCGTCGCGCCGCGCGGGCGGGATGCCGGGGCCGTCATCCTCGACCGTGATCTCCAGCGCCTTGTCGCTCCGTTGCAGGGTGATCTCGGCCCGGCGCGCGTAGCGCAGTGCATTGCCCAGCAGGTTGTCGAGCGCGCGCTCCACCAGCCGCGCGCGCAGCACCACGGGGGCGACCGCCCCGCCGCTGTAGCTGAGCCGCTCGGGCGCCGCGCGGCGCGCCAGCACCTCGCGGATGAGCACGTCGGGGTCGGTCGCGTCCGGGTCCTCGGGCCGCTGCCCGCGCGCGAAATCGAGGAAACTGTCGATGAGCGCTTCCATCTCGGCCACGTCTTCCTCCAGCGCGGCGCGGTCGTCGCCCGGCTCCATCATCGACAATGTCAGCCGCATCCGCGTGAGCGGCGTGCGCATATCGTGGCTGACCCCCGACAGCATCAGCGTGCGCTGCTCGATCTGCCGCTCGATCCGGTCGCGCATGTCCACGAAGGCGTGGCCCGCGGCGCGGATTTCGGCGGCGCCCGCCGGCCTGTAGGGCACCACCTGCCCCTTGCCGAAGGCTTCCGCCGCCGTGGCCAGCTTGCGGATCGGGCGCACCTGGTTGCGCAGGAACAGGACCGAGATGAAGCTCATCACCACCGCGGCCAGCAGCACGATCACCAGCAACTGGTGCGGGTTCGACGGCGACAGCCGGTTGCGGTTGATCGTGACCTCCAGCAACCCGTGCGCGCTGTCGGTCCAGAGCACCGCGACGCGGCTGTCGCTGTGCAGGTCCACCGCGCGGTAGCCCGGTGTCCCGTCGCGCAGCGCGCGGATCACGGTGACCCCGGCCAGATCGTGGAAACGCCGCAGGTCGCGGTCGGGCACGTCCTCGGGCCGACCGCGCGACAGGTCCAGCTGCAGCGCGCGCGCCATCGGGGCAAGGCGCTCCAACGCGTCGTCCGAGCCCGGCGCCGCGTCAAGCTGATCGATCAGAAACCGCAATTCGCTGACGATCGCGCTTGTCATCTGGTCCGTGACGCGGTCGAAATGGCGCTGGATGAACACCACCGAGAGAACGATCATCACGGTGATGATCGGCACCAGCATGATCAGCGCGGCGCGGCCGTAAAACCCGCGCGGCATCAGGGATTTGAGGATATGAGCACGCATCGCCCCCAAGCCTATCGCCAAACCACGCCGCGTGGCACCCCATCCGTGCAGCCATGACCCGCATGCTGCGCGACGGGCTGCGCTGCGTGCGCGCCGCCAATCCCGGACCGCTGACCGGGACGGGGACCAACACCTGGATCGTCGGCACTGGCAGCGTCGCCGTGATCGACCCCGGCCCCGACGACCCGCAGCACATGGCGCGGATCCTCGGCGCGCTGGGGCCGCAGGAGTGTGTCTCGCATATCCTGGTGACGCACAGCCACCTGGATCATTCTCCGCTTGCCCGCCCGCTTGCACAGGCGACCGGTGCGCCGGTCTGTGCGTTCGGCACCAGCCGGGCCGGGCGCAGCACCGTGATGGAGACGCTGGCCGCCGACGGCGCGCTGGGCGGTGGTGAGGGTGTGGACCACAGCTTCCGCCCCGACATAACGATCGCCGATGGCGCGCAACTCGACGTCGGCGCGGAAACCCTGCGCGCGCTCTGGACGCCGGGGCATCTCGGCAACCACCTGTGCTTTCTGTGGCGTGGGGATGCGTTCAGCGGCGACCATGTGATGGGCTGGGCCACGACGCTCGTCTCGCCCCCCGATGGTGATCTGACGGCGTTCATGTCCAGCCTGGACCGGCTGGAGATGGCAGCCCCCGCGCGGCTGTTTCCCGGACACGGCGACCCGGTCGACCCGGCCATCGCCCGTATCCGTGCGCTGCGTGAGCACCGCCGCACCCGCGAGGCCGCGATCCTGCAGGAGCTGTCTGCCGGCCCCCGGACGATTTCGCAGATCACGGCTGCGGTTTACCACGACACCCCTCCCCAGCTTCGGCGCGCGGCCAGCCGCAACGTCCTCGCCCACCTCATCGACCTGCAGACCCGCGGCCATATCCGCGCCGGTTCCGGACCGCTGCCCGACGCCACATTCACCCGCCAGCCCTGACCCGATGCGCCCGCCGGAATGTCACGATTCGGCACTGGACGCCCCAGCAGCCACTTGCTATATCCGCCCAGTGTTCCGGCGTAGCTCAGCGGTAGAGCAGTTGACTGTTAATCAATTGGTCGTAGGTTCGATCCCTACCGCCGGAGCCATATCACCTCTAAGGTGTTGAAAAGCTACGACTTCCAAAATTAGCTCCGGCGAGTTTTGGAATGATAAGGCGTGTTCTTTCACAGGCGTTGCACAAACTAAGCACACGCCTTTCACAACGCCCCTGTGTTCCCTGCCTCATGAGGTCGGACCGCCCGGAAAGCAGGGCGCTATGCGGACACCAGACCTCACCCCACCCGGCCGGTATCTCTATCGTCAGGGGCGCCGCTTCTATTTTCGAAGACGGATCCCGGGTTTATCCCCAAAAATCGGACCAGTGGTCATACCTCTGGGCACCACAGATCAGCGATCAGCGGCTATATTGTCGGGACGTATCACTGTGGAATTCGATCGAATGATCTCGTCGCTAATCTTGCTCGCCCCTTCCCTGCCGGAAGAGGTCGTCTCGAAATACATGTCTATCAGCCTGCGCCAGGTTCTGCCGGAATTTCATCGCAAGGTCCGGATGGAAAGGATGACAGGGCGCGGCCTTCAGGACGGTGCGTGGCTTCGAGATATCCACAAACTCGCTGTTCTTACTCTCCTCGAGGACGGGGTGCATCCGACATTCCCGGCTCATCGGATCGACCCGACATGGACGCCAGCTCAGCTCGAAATGGTTCTCAACGTTTACCATCAAGAATATAACCGGCTGATGTCGCCGGAAGCCCGGCGGACAATTGCGAAAAGGTTTACTGAGACCACCGGCGCGTCCCTGAATTCCATGGAGCATCACGCTCAGGTTCGGGAGGCTGATCTCAAAGTCAGGCTGGCAGCCCTCTCCAGCGTCACCAAACGTCAAAAGGACACCTATCTTTCAGAAGCCGACGCGCTGCTGACATCGATCCACTCTGAACAGGCTGAACCGGTCTTGGTGACAGAACTGGCAGCTGAGGCCGGCGTGACAACCACACCGCCTGTCACCAACCTGAAAGGCGCGCCTGGGTCCGCCGGCGTCGACTTAATCGTTGGAACCTTCACGATAGGTGCACTGATGAGTCAGTTCGCTGCGGCCCAGTCCGAAACCGCAGAGGAAGACGGAGACTACACTACCGACATCGCCGGAATTTTTTGGCGATATGCCCGACAGGAAGGCCTATCCAATGGGGTAGCACAGCAGCGCGCAGCAGACCTGCGGCTTTTCTGCTTTGTGAATGGCGTTCAAACGATCGACGAAGTCGAGCAGTGGCACCTGCGGCGATACGCGGACGCTCTCAAGGAAATCCCGAAGAACTTTCTGCGGTCGGTATATGACCAACGCCGCAGCTATGGTCAGGTGAAGGCATTAGCGGCCAACATGCCACGCGATCAAGTCGGGCTTGCCGCTGGAACAATCAAACGTCACCTGAAAACTCTTGAACTCTTTTTGGGCCGCGCCGTATCCGAGGGCCACGTTCTCCGTTTCAAGCCTGAACTTGCATCTCTGCGGCCCAAAGCGAGTGGTCGGGTGCTCGACCACAAGCGTCGGTCCGTGTTTCGCCTCGATGAAGTTCGTACGGTGTTCGCGCATCCGTTATGGCAAGGTCACAAGAGCCCCGGTCGCCGGCATGATCGTGGCGAGATGATCAAGAAAGACTCTCGCTATTGGGTACCGATGATCCTCGCATACACGGGCGCACGCAGGGCGGAGATCGCTGGCCTCCTGCCCTCTGATATCGCGATGATCGGGGGCATACCGACAATTATCATTCAGTCTAACGCCTGGCGTGGGCTCAAGGGCGAGGAACCCGGGACAACGGATCCGCGAAAGAAACTCACAAGGTTCGTTCCGATTCATT
>PUOA01000052.1 GCA_003551925.1 Paracoccaceae bacterium | reverse complement strand
TGCCAGACCCACAAGCTCGATATGACGACACAGGGCATCCCCGGCCGCCGTGGCGCGGCACGGGCTGGCGCGCTCGATCAGGACAGTGCCAAGACGATCTTCCAGCGCGCGCACCCGCTGCGAAATGGCCGAGGGCGTCACCCCCAAGGCCCGCGCCGCGCCCTCGAAACTGCCAGTCTGCACCACCATCGCGACGGCACGCGCGGCGGGATAATCAAGCATTAGCGCTCCTTCACCAGTGTTACATCGTTTAATTTGCCTAATCACATGGCCCGGTATAGCGCAAGCCGAACCTGATAGGGGGCAGATATGAGCGACCTGACGATTTACCTGACCGGACTTGGCATCGGCCTGAGCCTGATCATCGCCATCGGCGCGCAGAACGCCTTTGTCCTGCGCCAGGGCCTGCGCGGGTCGCATGTCTTCCCGGTGGTGCTGACCTGTGCGCTGTCAGATGCGATCCTGATCATGGTCGGGGTGACCAGTTTCGCCAGGATCGCCGCATGGTTGCCGATGGTCGATCCGGTCATGCGCTATGGCGGCGCTGCGTTTCTGGTCTGGTATGGGGCGCGCAACATGCGCGCGGCCTTTACCTCGTCGCAAGCGCTCTGGATCGATGGCGCAGCCCCGCGAGAGCCGCTGCGCCCTGTGCTGCTGACAGCGCTGGCGCTGACATGGCTGAATCCGCATGTCTATCTTGATACCGTGGTCTTGCTGGGCACGATCTCGACACAGTATGCGGGCCAACGGTTTGCCTTTGCCGCTGGTGCGGTGAGCGGTTCCTTCCTGTTCTTTTTCGCGCTCGGCTATGGCGCGGGCAAATTGCGGCCTCTTTTCGCGCAACCCAGGGCTTGGCGGCTTCTGGAGGGCGGGATTGCTCTGGTGATGTGGGCAATTTCCGTGAAATTGATCTTGTCCGCGTGAGAGGGCTGTTTCGCGCGGATCAATGTCCCGAAGCATCACACTATCGGTCAGCTCATACTTGGCGCTGCGCTGCGTCCGACTGTCCGCATGGGCTCATACTGTCCGCTCGCTTGGCACTTGACCATTGGTCAGCCGCGCGGACACCTCCTCTTGCTGCAACCCGGAGGATTGAGCCGGCGCGTGTTGCCATCGCTGAATGCGTGTGCCTTGCAGATGCCGGAGGCGCAGGTGATTCGTCCGCATAGCGACTCCTTGCTCCGTGCGACGCTCGAAGGCCGCGGCAGCGCGTTCGATGCCAGGGGAACGGTGCCGGAATTGGTGCAAAACCAGGCGCCAGAACTCACCATACGATATTGATTTTAAATATCTATGCCAGAGTTCGACCCTCTCTCGCAGCACCATTTTTCCGGCATGAATGTCGAATGACGGACCGCACGCCGCCCAAGCTGCGGCGGGCGCGTGACCGGCATGGACCGACGCGGGCGGTGCTGTGGAAGGCGTCGAAGCTCAGCCCACGCGGTAATTCGGGCTTTCGCGGGTGATCTGCACGTCGTGGACATGGCTTTCGCGCAGCCCGGCATTGGTGATGCGCACGAAGGCGCAGCCGCCGCGCATCGCGGCGATATCCGGGTTGCCGGTGTAGCCCATCGCCGCGCGCAGGCCGCCGACCATCTGGTGGATGACCGTCCCGGCGGGGCCCTTGTAGGGCACCTGCCCCTCGATCCCCTCGGGGACCAGCTTGTCCGAGGCCGCGTCCTTCTGGAAATACCGGTCCGCCGAGCCGCGCGCCATCGCGCCCAGGCTGCCCATGCCGCGATAGCTCTTGTAGCTGCGGCCCTGATACAGGATCACCTCGCCCGGGGCCTCGTCGGTGCCGGCGATGGCGCTGCCGACCATGGCACAGGACGCCCCCGCCGCGATGGCCTTGGCGAAATCGCCCGAGGTCTTGATGCCCCCGTCGGCGATGATCGGCACGTCGCCCGCCGCCCCGGCGCAGTCCATGATCGCGGTGAGCTGCGGCATGCCGACGCCCGCCACCACGCGCGTGGTGCAGATCGACCCCGGCCCGATGCCGACCTTGACCGCATCGGCGCCCGCATCGATGAGCGCGCGCGTGGCCTCGGCGGTGGCGACATTGCCCGCCACCACCTGCACCGCGTTCGACAGCGACTTGATGCGCTCGACGGCGCGCGCCACGCCTTCGGAGTGGCCATGCGCGGTGTCCACCACGATCAGATCGCAGCCCGCATCGATCAGCTCCGCCGAACGTTCGAACCCCGCATCGCCCACCGTGGTGGCCGCCGCCACCCGCAGCCGGCCCAGTTCGTCCTTGCAGGCCGAGGGGTTGAGCACCGCCTTGTCGATGTCCTTGAGCGTCAGCAACCCGGTCAGACGGCCTTCGGCGTCGGTGACCAGCAGCTTCTCGATCCGGCGCGCCTGCATCAGGCTGCGCGCCTCGTCGCGGTCGGCGGGTTCGCGCAGCACCGCCAGATTGTCCGAGGTCATCATCACATGCACCGGCGTGCGCGCGTCCGAGGCGAAGCGCATGTCGCGGTTGGTCACGATCCCCAGAACCCGGCCCTGCGCATCGACCACCGGAAAGCCGGTGACGTTGTAGCGCTCCTGCAGTTCCTGCGCGTCGGCCAGCGTCTGTTCGGGGCGCAGCGTGATCGGAGCATAGACGATGCCCGATTCGAAGCGCTTGACGCGGCGGACCTCGCGCGATTGCGCGTCCACGTCCAGGTTGCGATGGATCACCCCCATGCCGCCGGCCTGCGCCATCGCGATGGCCATCCGGCCTTCGGTCACGGTGTCCATGGCGCTGGACAGCAACGGAATGTTGAGCGCGATCGCACGCGTGACATGGGTGCGCGTGTCGGCCTGCGTGGGCAGCACACTCGACGCCGCGGGCACCAGCAGCACGTCGTCGAAGGTCAGGGCCTCGCGAATCGCCATGACGTCACTCCTTCGCTGCTGTTGCCGGATGCGAGGTGCTATTCCACGCAGGCGCCGGAATGAAAACCCCCCCGGCGCGCGGGCGTCAGTTGCCCTCCTGCCGGGCGCGCATCTCGGCCTCGATCTCGCGCCAGCGGGCGACGGCGCGGTTGTGATCGGCCAGGTTGGTCGAGAACGCATGCCCGCCGGTGCCGTCGGCCACGAAATAGAGATACGGCGTCTCGTCGGGGTTCAGCGTGGCGACGATCGACGCGCGGCCCGGGTTGGCAATGGGCGTCGGCGGCAACCCGTCGATGCGGTAGGTGTTCCACGGCGTCGTCGTGTCCAGCTCCGACCGGCGCAGCCCGCGGCCCAGCGTCCCGCGCCCCTGCGTGATGCCATAGATCACCGTGGGGTCGGTCTGCAGCCGCATCGGCACGCGCAGCCGGTTGACGAAAACGCTGGCGACCTGCGCACGCTCGTCGGGGACCGAGGTTTCCTTCTCCACGATCGAGGCCATGATCAGCGCCTCGAACGGGCTGTCATAGGGCAGACCGTCCTGCCGGGTCTCCCACGCGTCGGCGAGGATACGCTCCTGCCGCGCGCGCATCTCGGCCAGAAGCTCGCCGCGGTCGGCGCCGCGGGTGACCTCGTAGCTCTCGGGGGCAAGCCAGCCCTCTTCGGGCACCTCCTCGACCTCGCCCGACAGGAACACCGCGCGGTTGAGCGAGTCCCACACCTGCCAGCTGGTCGCGCCCTCGGCCACGGTGAGGCGGAAGCGCATGTCGGGATCGTCAAGGAACGCGTCGAACGCCTCGGGCGGGTCCTCGTCGGTGCCGAAACGGGCGATTTCCTCGAAGCGCTGGGTCTGGGGGTCGAGCTCGCGCAGGATGGTCTCGGAGCGCGTCACGCCCACGCGAAACAGCACCTCGGACCCGCAGGTCGAGGCCCCGCCGCGGGTGACGATGTCGAGGATCTGATCCATCGAGGCGCCTTCGGGGATCAGATACGAGCCGAAGCGCAGTTGATCGTCGCGTTCGGTGTAGCGCGCGCCGATGCGGAACACCGTGGGGCTGGACACGGCGCCCAACTCCTCGGCGCTGCGCGAGACCGCGCGCAGGTTGGCCCCGCGTTCCACCCGCAGGCAGACCGCGCTTTCCAGCGGCCCGGCGGCGACGAATTCGCGCTGCCCCCAGGAAATCACCCCCCCGAGCACCACCAGCCCGACGATCAGCAAGGTCAGCGCATTGGCCGCGATGTGCCGCATCAGTCGCGCACCCGTCCGAACAGGAGCGACGCGTTGGTCCCGCCAAAGCCGAAACTGTTGGACAGCGCGACGTCGATCCTGCGCGCGCGCGCCGCGTTGGCGGCCAGATCGAGCGGGGTTTCGACCGCCGGCGTGTCGAGGTTGATCGTCGGCGGTGCGATCTGGTCGCGGATCGCCAGGATCGAGAAGATCGCCTCCAGCGCCCCCGCCGCCCCCAGCAGATGCCCGATCGAGGATTTGGTCGAGCTCATGGTCGCCTGCGCCGCCGCGTCGCCGAGCAGGCGCTCGACCGCGGCAAGTTCGATCACGTCGGCCATGGTCGAGGTGCCGTGCGCGTTGATGTAATCGATGTCGGCCGGCGCGAGCCCCGCGCGCTTGACCGCCGCGCGCATCGAGCGGAACGCGCCGTCGCCATCCTCGGACGGGGCGGTGATGTGATAGGCGTCGCCCGACAGCCCGTAGCCCAGCACCTCGGCATGGATCGTCGCGCCGCGCGCGCGGGCGTGTTCGAGCTCCTCGAGCACCACCACGCCCGCGCCCTCGCCCATCACGAAGCCGTCGCGGTCGGCGTCAAAGGGGCGGCTGGCGGTTTCGGGCGCATCGGGCCGCTTCGTGGACAATGCCTTGCAGGCGTTGAAGCCGGCGATGCCGATCTCGCAGATCGCGCTTTCGGCGCCGCCCGCCAGCATCACGTCGGCGTCGTCATACTGGATCAGCCGCGCCGCGTCGCCGATGGCGTGCGCGCCGGTCGAGCACGCGGTGACCACCGAATGGTTCGGCCCCTTGAAGCCGTGGCGGATGCTGACCTGCCCCGAGATCAGGTTGATCAGCGAGCCGGGGATGAAGAACGGCGACACCCGTTTCGGCCCCTTGTCGCGGATCAGGTTCGCGGTCTCGGCGATGGTCTGCAACCCGCCGATGCCCGAGCCGATCATCACCCCGGTGCGCTCGCGGGCGTGGTCATCCTCGGGGCGCCAGCCGGCGTCGGTCACGGCCTGTTCGGCGGCGGCGATGCCGTAAAGGATGAACTCGTCGACCTTGCGCGCCTCCTTGGGCGCCATCCAGTCGGCGGGGTTGAAGCCGTCATCCGTGCCGTCGCCGCGCGGGACCTCGCAGGCGTAGGTGGTGGCCAGCGCCGAGGCATCGAACCGCGTGATCGGCCCCGCCCCCGACTCGCCGGCCAGCAACCGCCGCCATGTGGCCTCCACGCCACAGGCCAGCGGCGACACCACGCCCAATCCGGTGACAACAACTCGCCGCATCGCACGGCCCCCCGCGACTGTTCCGAACCCTGATGCGCGGTGCATTACACCGCTTTCCCGGACAGGAAAACCCTCTGCCGCGGGGGGGATGGTCCGCCGGGGCTTGGTCTTGTCACATTCGCGCGATACATCCCCCCGAAACCAACACCGGAGACACCATGCCCGATATCCGCATCTACCCCGCCGAGGGAAAATGGGTCGTGCGCGCCGCAGGTGCCGTGATCGCCGAAAGCCGCGCCGCGCTCGAACTGGTCGAGGGCGATGCGCCCTTCGTCATCTGTTTCCCGCGCGAGGACATCGCCATGGACTTCCTGGCACCGTCCGAGCGCACCGCCGAGCATGACGCCTTCGGCATGGCGGCATTCTTTCATATCGACGGCCCCGGCGGCCAGCTTGCCAATGCCGCCCACGCCTTCGACGCGCCGGCACAGGAGCACGCGCAGATCGCGGGGCTGGTCATCTTCGACGCCGGCAAGGTGACGGTCGAGCGCGTCTGAGACGCGCCGGAATGCCGGTCTGACCGCCTCCCCGCGGGGCGCGACCGTTCAGCCCGGCAGCGTCCCCTCCAGAACGTAGCGCAGGATCGCCACCACCTGTTCGGGGCTCTCGGCCACCGCCTGCGCGGCGGCGTTCACTTCCTTGAGCGCGTGTGCATGCTCGGGCGGGTGCAGCACCACCAGCGACTTGCCGAGCGCCGCCGCATAGCCGGCATCGAACGCCGCGTTCCACTGCTTGTATTTGTCGCCGAAGCGGACCACGACCAGGTCGGCCTCGGCGATCCCCTTGCGGGTGCGGATGGCGTTGAGCGACGCGCCCTTGTGGTCATGCCAGACCTTGCGGTCCTCGGGTCCCAGAATCGCCACCCCGCAATCGTCCGAGGCCGCGTGATCCGTCACCGGCCCCGAAAACGTCACATCCAGCCCCGCCGCGCCGGACACGATCCGCGCGCGCCAGTCGGTGTGGATTTCCCCGGACAGATAAACCTTCAGCATCGCCATGCCTCCGTTGCTGGCCCCGAGCGCAACATATGGCGCGGAACGGGGCCGGTGATCCCAGCCCGTTGTTGCCCGGCTGCGGTTTCTGTGGCAAGACATGCACAGGAAATCAAACCCGCGAGTTCAGCCGATGACGGATTACGCCACCCGACGCACGATGATGGTGGACGGCCAGGTGCGGCCGGCCGATGTGACCAAGTTTCCCATCATCGAGGCGATGCTGCGCCTGCCCCGCGAACGCTTCGTGCCCCCCGGCATGGCCGAGACCGCGTATATGGACGACAACCTGACGCTCGCGCCCGGGCGCGTGCTTCCCGCGCCGCGCACGCTTGCCAAGATGCTGGATGCACTCAACATCGGGCCGCGCGATCTGGTGCTCGATATCGGCTGCGGGATGGGCTATTCGACCGCGGTCGCGGCGCGGCTTGCCGAAGCCGTGGTCGGGGTCGAGGAAGACCCCGAACTCGCCGCCGAGGCCCCCGGCGCGCTGGCCTCGGTTGCGGCGGACAATGCGGTGATCACGCAGGCGCCGCTGAGCGAAGGCGACCCCGCCAGCGGCCCCTACGACGTGCTGATGATCCAGGGCGGGATCGAGCTCTTCCCCGACGCGCTGCGCGCGCAGCTCAAGGACGGCGGGCGCGCGGTCTGCCTGTTCATGGACGGACCGCTTGGTGTGGCGCGGCTCGGCTCGCGGCAGGGCGATCACATGGTCTGGCGCGATATCTTCAACGCCGCCGCGCCCGTGCTGCCGGGCTTCGGGCGCGCGCCGGCCTTTACCTTCTGACGCAGCCCCATCGCACGGCGCACCGATCAACCCCGGAGGCACCCCTCATGCAGCTTCTTGCACAGACCCGCCGGGTCGCTGGCGCCATCGGACTGGCGGTGCTGCTGCTGCCGTCTGGCGCCCTGAGCCAGAGCCTCACCGACGCGCTGATCGCCGCCTATCGCAATTCGAACCTGCTGGAACAGAATCGCGCCGTGCTGCGCGCCGCAGACGAAGACGTGGCCCAGGCGGTGGCCGATCTGCGCCCGGTGGTCAACTTCATCGCCCGCACGCGGGCCGAGGTGTTTCCCGGCGCCGACATCGGCGCGCGCTCGACCTCGCTCAGCGCGTCGCTGAACCTGTCGGCGGATGTGACGGTGCATGATTTCGGGCGCGGCCGGCTGGCGGTCGAGGCCGCACAGGCCAACGTGCTGGCGGTGCGCGCGGGGCTGGTGGAGCTTGAACAGCGCGTGCTGCTGAACGCGGTGGCGGCGTTCATGGAAGTGCGCTCGGCCGCCGACCAGGTCGCCTTGCGCGAATCCAACGTGCGCCTGATCGAGCAGGAGCTGAACGCCGCGCGCGAACGCTTCGAGGTGGGCGAGGTCACGCGCACCGATGTCTCGATCGCCGAGGCGCGGCTTGCGGGGGCGCGCAGCGAACTCGCCGCCGCGCAGGGCGATCTGACCGTCGCGCGCGAGGAATACCGCCTCGCCACCGGCACCGCGCCGGGGCAACTGCGCGCCCCGCCGGCGCTGCCCGCGACCGCCAGCACCCTTGATGCAGCGCAGAACCTCGCGCGCCACAACCATCCGGCGATCCAGGCGGTCCAGCAGGAGGTCGCCGCCGCCGAACTGAACGCCGAGCGCGCCGCACGCGCGCGGCAGGGCACGGTGAGCGCAGGCGCCAGCGCCGGGGTTTCGGCCAGCCGTTCGACCCTGCGCGGGCTGGGATCGGGAAGCAGCCTCGATGGCAGCATCGGCGCCGAGCTCAGCTATCGGCGCCCGCTCTATCAGGGCGGGGCGCTGCCCTCGCAGGTGCGCCAGGCCCGCGCCCGGCGCGATGCGTCGCGCGCCGAGCTGCATCAGACCGTGGCCGAGGTGCTGCAGGGCGTCGCCCGCGCCTGGTCCAACGCCGAGGTCGCCGCCGCGCGGATCGAGGCCAGCCGCCTGCAGATCGACGCCGCCGAAACCAGCTTCGAAGGCATCCGCGAGGAGGCCACGCTGGGCGCGCGCACCACGCTTGACGTGCTCAACGCCGAGCAGGAGCTTCTGGACGCGCGCGGCGCGCTGGTCGATGCGCAGGCCGCGCAGCAGGTCGCGGCCTATGCGGTGCTCGAGGCGATGGGCCTGCTCACGGTGGATCACCTCAACCTCGGGATTCCGACCTATGACCCCGAGGCGTATTTCAACGCCGTGCGCAATGCGCCCGCGCGCTCGCCGCAGGGCGAGGCGCTCGACCGCGTGCTGCAAAGCCTCGGGCGGGACTAAACCCGCCCGTCCGCGGCACGGCCGCAACTGCGGGATTCCCTTTCCCGGGCTTTGCGGGTAGACTGCGCCGAAACCGAAGAACCGGAAGATCGAGCATGTCCGACCCCCTGTCGCAGCCCGAGATCGAGGATGTTCTTTCATCGATCCGTAGGCTCGTGTCGCACGAAGTCGCCCGCGCCAAGTCCGAGCGGCTGATCCTGACACCGGCGCTGCGCGTGGTGGGCGACGACCCGGCCGAGCCCGCCGCTGACGCAACCCGCGCCCCCACCCCTGCCCCCGCCGCCGGCCCTGCAACCGACGGCGACGATCTGCGCGTGCGGGTGCAGCGCGCGATGACCCCGTCCGACGCGCCGGACGGTGACGCCGCATCGCCGGCCCCCGCGCCCGCCACCGCCACCGCCTCCGGGAGCGCCGGTCCCGCTTCGGACGAGGGGGCACTGCGCGGCGTCATTGCCGAAGTTCTGCGCGACGAGTTGCGCGGCGCGCTTGGCGAGCGCATGACGCGCAACATCCGCAAGCTCGTCCGCGCCGAGGTCGCCCGCGCGCTGGCCGAACGCGGCTGACCACCGCCCCCGCGCCCGCTTCAGATCCGCGACAGGATCCAGTCCTGCACCCGCCACGGCAGCAACCGCCGCCCCAGCGCCATCACATGCGCGGGCAGCGTGACGTAATAGCGCGGTCTCGGACGCCGGGCCTCGAGCGCGCGCAGAAGCGTCCGCGTGACCGCGTCGGGGGGCAGCTCGAACCGGTCGGGGCCGCGGTCCTCATAGAGCCGCGCCAGCAATTCGCCCTGATACTGCGCCGCGCGCGGCGAGGCGCGCCAGTCGATCCAGCGCTCGAAATGCGCGATCGCGTTGGCGCGCAGACGCGAGCTCACCGGCCCCGGCTCGATCAGAACCACGTCGATCCCGGTGTCGCGCAACTCCATCCGCAGCACGTCCGACATCCCCTCGAGCGCGAATTTCGTCGCCACATAGGCCCCGCGCCAGCGCAGCGCCGCGATCCCCAGCACCGACGAGTTCTGCACGATCCGGCCCGCGCCCTGCGCGCGCATCACCGGGATCACGCGGCGGGTGAGCTCGTGCCAGCCGAACAGGTTCGCCTCGAAGATCGCGCGCAGCCCGTCGGTCGGCAGATCCTCGAGCGCGCCGGGCAGCGCATGCGCGCCGTTGTTGAACAGCGCGTCCAGCCGCCCGCCGGTGTGCTGCAGGGTGGCGTCCAGCGCGGCGGCGATGCTGGCGGTGTCGGCGTAATCCATCAGCACCGCGTGCAGCCCGTCGGCGGCCAGCGCGGCGCGGTCGGAGTCGGTGCGACAGGTTGCGATCACCCGCCAGCCCCGCGCCGAAAGCGCGCGCGCCGCATGCGCCCCGATCCCCGAGGAGCACCCGGTGATCAGGATGCTGCGCGCCGCGCCGCTCATGCGCCCGCCAGCGCGGCCAGCGCCTCGGCATGAATCGCGGCGTTGGCGGCGGCGATCACCTGCCCGCCCTGCGCGGCCGGGCCGCCCTGCCAGTCGGTGACGATCCCGCCCGCGGCCTCGATCACCGCCAGCGGCGCGGCGATGTCATGGACGTGCAGCCCGGCCTCGATCACCAGGTCGATCTGCCCCGCGGCAAGCAGCGCGTAGGCGTAGCAATCCATCCCGTAGCGGGTCAGCCGCGCGCGGGCGGCGACGCGGGCGAAGGCTGCGGCCTCGGCGTCGGTGCCGATTTCCGGGAAGGTGGTAAACAGCGTGGCCCGGCACAGCGGGCGCGGGGCGCGCGTGCGCAGCGTGGCGGTGCCCGCCGGGCCGGTCAGCTGCGCAACGCCCAGGCCCCCCAGAAAGCGCTCGCCGATATAGGGCTGGTCGATCACGCCCAGAAACGGCCCGTCGGCATCGGCGAGCGCGATCAGCACACCCCAGGTGGGCGTCCCGCTGAGGTAGCCGCGTGTGCCGTCGATGGGGTCGATGATCCAGCGCAGCCCCGAGCGCGACGGCACCGCGCCCAGTTCCTCGCCCAGCACCCCGTCCTGGGGGCGCGATGCGGCAAGGATCGCGCGGATCGCCGCTTCGGCGGCGCGGTCTGCGGCGGTCACGGGGTCGAACCCGGCGTTCCCGGCCTTGTTGTCGGCCTGCAGGTCGGCTGTGCGGAACTGCGACAGCGTCGGCGCGCGCGCAGCCTGGGCCAGCCGCTCGATCAGCGACAGAAGCTCCAGCCGCGTGGGCGGAGAGATGGTGCGGCGGGTCAGCGTCATCGAAACAGGCTCCGGAGCGGGGAATCGCCCCGCCCGGACACTGCGCCATCGCGCGGCCCGAGAAAACCGCAAATACCGGTCGGCAGGCAAGGCCCGGGACGGGCCGCAACAGGGCGGCCCACAAAAAGGACGGGCCACAACTGGACGAATCGCGCGCCAGCTCGCCGTCAGGCGACCTGGTCGCTCATCACCTTGGCCAGGTCCACCAACTTGCGCCGCTGCCGTTCGGGGATCGACTGATAGGCACGCATCAGCTGCACCGCGTCACGGTCACCGATCAGATCGGAGCATTCCGAGGCCGGATCGGCGTCGGCACGGCCCAGACCGTCGAAAAAGAACGAAATCGACACATCGAGCGCGTGCGCGATCTCCCACAACCGCGAGGCCGAAACCCTGTTCATGCCGTTCTCGTATTTCTGGACCTGCTGGAACTTGATCCCGATCGCATCGGCAAGCGCCTGCTGCGTCATTCCGATCATCCACCTGCGTTGGCGGATACGCTTGCCAACATGCACATCGACGGGGTGCTTCATGCAACTCTCCTGAACCAACTCGCGCTCCTTACCAAAGCCGCACACGAGCGCGACACTCTCTGCACGATCGAGTGTGCCGGCCGCTGGCGATGCAAGCCGCTGCGCATTCGATCGCAACCCGCTTACAGCAATTTCCGTGCCAGAACCTGGTATTGCAACTTATGCGCAACGAAGGATCCCGTTTGCGCGCAACATCTCCCGGTGTCGCACGCCCGCACGGCATGGTTGCATCGAGCGCGCCGATCCCGTTCCGGCGTTAACCCCAGAGGGGCATTGCGGAAGGAAACACCGCCTGTGGTGGTGCTCCATATTGCGACGCAAAATGCAACTGCGCCTCCGCGCGCGCTGCCCGCGCTTGCCGCTGGCGGCGCCGCGCGCTACCCGAAACGAACCCATGACGCACGGATGACGCACGGAGGATCGATTGCGCGCTCTTGTTCTTGCCGACCGCGCCCGCGGCCCCGCGCTGGTGGACCAGCCCATCCCCGAACCGGGCCCGGGCGAGCTGCGCCTGCGGGTGGCGGGCTGCGGGCTGAACTTTGCCGATCTCCTCATGATTTCGGGACGCTATCAGGAGCGCCCCGCCCTGCCCTTCACGCTGGGGATCGAGGTTGCGGGCACCGTGGACGCGCTGGGTCCCGGACTCGACGGCCCCGCGCCGGGCACGCGCGTCGCCGCCCTGCCCGGCACCGGCGGGCTGGCCGAGCACTGCGTCTGCCCCGCCGAGCGCTGCATCGCGCTGCCCGACGCGATGCCCTTCGAGCATGCGGCAGCCTTCCTTGTCGCCTACGGCACCGCGCATCTGGCGCTGGCGCACAAGGCGCGGCTGCGCGCGGGCGAGCGGGTGCTGGTGCTGGGCGCGGCGGGGGGCGTCGGACTGGCGGCGGTCGAACTGGGCCGGCGCATGGGCGCCGAGGTGATCGCCGTGGCGCGCGGCGCGGCGCGACAAGCTGCCGCACGCGCTGCCGGGGCGCATCATTGCCTCGACAGCGACACCGCCGATCTGCGCGAGGCCTGCCGCGCGCTCGGCGGTGTGGACGTGGTCTTCGACGCGGTCGGCGAGCCGCTGGCCACCCCCGCCCTGCGCGCGCTGCGCCCCGAGGGCCGGTTCCTGTGCATCGGCTTCGCCGGCGGCGCGGTGCCGCAGTTCCCCGGCAACCTGCTGCTGGTCAAGAACCTGTCGGTGCTGGGGCTTTACTGGGGCGGCTACCTGCGCTTCGCGCCGGATGTGCTGACCGGCAGCATGTCGCACCTGTTCGACTGGTACGCGCAGGGCGGCCTGCGCCCGCATGTCAGCCACCGGCTTCCGCTCGAACGCGCGGCCGAGGGGCTGGAGCTGCTGCGCACCCGAAGCGCCACCGGCAAGGTGGTCATCGAACCCGGCGCGGCGCGCTGAACGCGGCGGCAGCCCCGCCGCCTCACGTGCTTTTATGAATCAAACGCTCGGGATTTGCTTGAAACATCGCGGGAACCCAACAATATTAAGCGCAACGACAGCGCCTGCCCGGCGTGTCGACTGACCGAGCTTGGAGGAACACAATGGCTGAATATCAGACGATGCGCACCACCGCCGCAGGCGCGCGGTCGGCCGCGATCGACGAAGGGCTTCGCGCCCACATGAACAAGGTCTACGGCACCATGTCCGTGGGCATGCTGATCACCGGGCTGGCCGCCTGGGCGATCTCGGGCCTTGCAACCACGACCGACGCCGGTGCCGCCGTCGCAACGCTGCCCAATGGCACGATGCTGAACAATCTGGGCGCCGCGATCTATGCCTCGCCGCTGCGCTGGGTGATCATGTTCGCGCCGCTGGCCTTCATCCTGTTCGGCTGGGGGTCGCTGATGCGCAAGGCCTCGCCCGCGGGTGTGCAGCTGGGCTTCTTCGTCTTCGCCAGCGCGATCGGGCTGTCGCTGAGCTCGATCTTCCTGGTGTTCACGTCGTATTCGATCACCCAGACCTTCCTGGTGACCGCAATCGCCTTTGGTGGCCTCAGCCTTTACGGCTACACCACCAGGAAGGACCTGTCCGGCATGGGCACGTTCCTGATCATGGGCGTGATCGGGCTGATCGTGGCGATCATCATCAACCTGTTCCTGCAGTCGCCGGCGATGATGTTCGCGATCTCGGCCATCGGCGTGCTGATCTTCGCGGGCCTGACCGCGTTCTACACGCAGGAGATCAAGAACACCTATGTCGCCCACGCCGCAGCCGGGGATCAGGACTTTCTGGAGAAGGCCGCGATCGACGGCGCACTGATGCTCTACATCAGCTTCCTGAACATGTTCCAGTTCCTGCTGATGTTCCTGGGCCAGCAGGAATAACCGCGCCGACGGATGCACCTGGACAAGGGCCGGTCACCGCGACCGGCCCTTTTTTCATGGTCGCGCCTGACGGCTTGCACCCGTGCAGGCCGCGCCGCTATGCTCGGGCCGGTTTCACCGGAGACGCTCCATGCCCTACGCCTATGACGACCAGAACGTGTTCGCCAAAATCCTGCGCGGCGAGATCCCCTGCGACAAGGTGCTCGAGACCGAGCACTGTCTGGCCTTCCGCGACATTGCCCCGCAGGCGCCCGAGCATGTGCTGGTCATCCCCAAGGGCGCCTATGTCACCTATGACGACTTCACCGACCGCGCCCCGGACGCGGAAATCGCGGATTTCACCCGCACGGTGACCGAGGTGGCGCGCATGATCGGCGCGCTTCCCGGCGCGGGGGGCGACGGGTATCGGTTGATCTCGAACGCGGGGCCGACCGGCAACCAGGAGGTCCCGCATCTGCACATCCACGTGCTGGCGGGCCGCCCGCTGGGCCGCCTGGTGCAGCCGGGCTGAACCCGGGCGCGCGCATGACCGCTTGCACGCCCCCTGCCCCGCCCCTATGAAGCGCCGCGTTCGCCTGGCCGCTGCAAGGATCCGCGCATGCCCCTTCTGGTGATGAAATTCGGCGGCACCTCGGTCGCCGATCCGGCCCGCATCCGCGCCGCCGCCGAAAAGGTCCGCGCCGAGGTCGCGCGCGGGCATGACGTGATCGTCATCGTCTCGGCCATGGCGGGGCGCACCAACGAGCTTGTGGGCTGGGTCAACGAGACCTCGCCGCTTTATGACGCGCGCGAATACGACGCGGTGGTGAGCTCGGGCGAGAACGTCACCGCCGGGCTGATGGCGCTGACGCTGCAGGAAATGGACGTGCCCGCGCGCAGCTGGCAGGGCTGGCAGGTGCCGATCCGCACCAGCTCGGCCCACGGTGCCGCGCGGATCGAGGAGATCCCCCGCGCCGCGCTCGACGCCAAGTTCGCCGAAGGCTTCCGCGTCGCGGTGATCGCCGGGTTCCAGGGGCTCAGCCCCGAGAACCGCATCACCACGCTGGGCCGGGGCGGGTCGGACACCACCGCCGTTGCCTTCGCCGCCGCCTTCGGGGCGATCCGCTGCGACATCTACACCGATGTCGACGGGATCTACACCACCGACCCGCGCATCACCGCCAAGGCGCGCAAGCTCGCGCGCATCAGCTTCGAGGAGATGCTGGAACTCGCCAGCCTCGGCGCGAAGGTGTTGCAGACGCGCTCGGTGGAGCTGGCGATGCGCTACAAGGTGCCCCTGCGCGTGCTGTCGTCGTTCGAGGACACCGACGACACATCCGGCACGCTGGTTTGCGATGAGGAAGCGATCATGGAATCGAATGTCGTCTCGGGCGTGGCGCACAGCCGCGAGGAAGCCAAGCTGACGCTGGTCACGGTCGAGGACCGCCCCGGCATCGCCGCCGCCATCTTCGGCCCGCTGGCCGAGGCGGGGGTGAATGTGGACATGATCGTCCAGAACATTTCGGAGGCTGCGCCGGTGGACGGCGGCGCGCCGCGCGCGGTCACCGACATGACCTTTTCGTGCCCCACCGATCAGGTCGCGCGCGCCGAACGCGCCCTTGCCGCCGCGCGCGCGCGTGGCGATATCGGTTATGAAACGCTCGAGATCGATACCGAGGTCGCCAAGGTGTCGGTGGTCGGGATCGGGATGCGCAGCCACGCCGGCGTGGCGTCGCGCATGTTCGCGGCACTTGCCGAGCACGGGGTGAACATCAAGGTCATTGCAACCTCGGAGATCAAGATTTCCGTGCTGATCGACCGGAAATATATGGAACTGGCGGTGCAGGCGCTCCATGATGCCTTCGCACTGGACAAGGCGGGCTGAACCGCCGCGCAGGGAACCGGGGGGGCCATGCCCTATCGCAGCGAATCCGACAGCCGCAGGCTGCTCAGACGCCTGCGCGATACGCTGGCCGAAGCGGGCGCCGGGCAGGAACGGCTTGACCGCATCACGCATATCATCGCCGATTCGATGGCGACACAGGTGTGCTCGATCTATCTGTTTCGCGACCCTGACACCCTGGAGCTGTGCGCCACCGAAGGGCTGAACGCGGACGCGGTGCACAAGACCCGGCTGAAGCTGGGCGAAGGGCTGGTCGGGCGCGTGGCGCGCAGCACCCGGCCCATCAACACCGCCAACGCCCCCGCCGAACGCGGCTTTCGCTTCATGCCCGAAACCGGCGAGGAGGTGTTCACCTCGTTTCTGGGCGTCCCGATCCAGCGGCTGGGCGAGCGGCTGGGCGTGCTGGTGGTCCAGTCCAAGGACGCACGCAAGTTCTCCGAGGATGAGGTCTACGCGCTGGAAGTCGTCGCGATGGTGCTGGCCGAGATGACCGAGCTTGGCGCCTTCGTGGGCGACGACCCGACGCTGGGGCAACCGCACCGGCACCCGGTGCTGCTGCGCGGGGTCTGCGCGCAGGAGGGCGCGGCCGAGGGGCAGGTCTGGCTGCACGAGCCGCGCGTGGTCGTCACCAACATGGTCAACGACGATTCGGCGGCCGAGATCGCGCGGCTGCATGACGCGATCGAGACGCTGCGGCTGTCGGTCGATGACCTGTTGCGCGCAGCCCCCGCCACCGACACCGAACACCGCGAGGTGCTGCAGACATACCGGATGTTCGCCCAGTCGCGCGGCTGGATCAAGCGCATGGAAGAGGACATCCTGCGCGGGCTCTCGGCCGAGGCGGCGGTCGAAAAGGAGCAATCCGCCGCCCGCGCGCGGCTCGAACAGGTGCCCGACGCGTATCTGCGCGACCGGCTGCACGATCTTGACGACCTGTCGAACCGGCTGCTGCGCATCCTGACCGGACAGGGCAACGACACCGGCGCCGAGATGCCCGACCGACCCGTGCTGGTGGCGCGCAACATCGGCCCCGGCGAGCTGCTGGATTACGGGCGCAAGCTGCGCGGCATCGTGCTGGAAGACGGCGCGGTGGGCAGCCACGCCACCATCGTCGCGCGCGCGCTGGCGATCCCGCTGGTGATCAACGTCCCGCGCATCACCACCGAGGCGCTGAACGGCGATCACATCATGGTCGACGGCCACGAGGCAACGGTCCATCTGCGCCCCGAGGACAGCATCGCCGGCGCGTTTCGCGACAAGATCGCGATGCAGGCCAAGGCGCAGGAGCGTTACGCCGATTTGCGCGACCAGCCCGCGGTCGCGCGGTGCGGCACTCGGGTGGCGCTGCACATGAATGCCGGGCTGATGGCCGACCTGCCCTCGCTTGCCGGGTCGGGGGCCGAGGGTGTGGGCCTGTTCCGCACCGAGCTGCAATTCCTGATCCGCAACTCGGTTCCGCGCCGGTCCGAGCTTGCGGCGCTCTATGCGCGGGTGATGGACAGCGCGCAGGGCAAGCGCGTGGCGTTCCGCACGCTCGATATCGGGTCGGACAAGGTCATGCCCTACATGAAGCGCCCCGACGAGCCCAACCCCGCGATGGGCTGGCGCGCGATCCGCGTGGGGCTGGACAAGACCGGCGTGCTGCGGATGCAGCTGCAGGCGCTGATCCGGGCCGCGGCGGGGCGGGCGCTGTCGCTGATGTTCCCGCTGGTCGCGCAGATGAGCGAATTCGAGGCCGCGCACGCCGTGCTGATGCGCGAACTCGACCGCGAACGCAAGCTGGGCCATCCGCTCCCCGAACGGGTCGAGGTGGGCGTGATGATGGAGACCCCGAGCCTGGCCTTCGCGCCGCGCCATTTCTTCGAGATGGTCGATTTCGTGTCGATCGGCGGGAACGACCTGAAGCAGTTCTTCTTTGCCGCCGACCGCGAGAACGAGCTCGTCCGGCGCCGCTACGACACGCTGAGCACCAGCTTTCTGGGCTTCCTGCAGCAGATCGTCGCGCGCTGCGCCGAGGCGGGCACGCCCTTGTCGTTTTGCGGCGAGGATGCGGGCCGGCCGGTGGACGCGCTGGCGCTGGCGGCGCTGGGGATCGGCACGCTGTCGATGCGTCCGGCCTCGATCGGGCCGGTCAAGTCGCTGCTGCGCCGAACCGATCTGACCCAGGCGGCGGCGGTGATCGCGCAGACACAGGAGCGCGGACTGGAAAGCGCGCGCCCGGCGCTGCTGGACTACGTGTCGCGGCTGGAGTGACGCCCCCCGCCGCGCGCGCGCCGGGACGGTCGGCCCCACCCACCCACC
>PUOA01000268.1 GCA_003551925.1 Paracoccaceae bacterium | reverse complement strand
CTGTCGCCGGACCCTGCGCCGCTGCCGCCGCTGTCGCCGGACCCTGCGCCGCTGCCGCCGCTGTCGCCGGACCCTGCGCCGCTGCCGGTGTCCTGAGGTGGGGCGGGGTCGGCAGTCTCGGGCGTCTGCGGCGGCATCGGGAGCGGAGGCAGGCCGCCACCGCCCGTGAACGCGCCGCCGCCCGCGCCGCTGCCGCCGGTTTCGACGCCACCGCCGCTGCCGCTGTCAAGCTCGCCCAAGATCCGTGCACCGACGCCCGAGCTTCCGTCGCTGATGCTGGCAAGGACCCCCAACCCGACGATCATCACCCCTGCGGTGAGCACCACGTAATCCACCGTCACCGCGCCCGCCTGAGCGCGCGCGAATCGGTGCAGCACCGCGCGCAGCGGTCTTGCAGGTCGCGGTCTTGAAGGTGTCTGTCGCATCATCATTCCCATTCCGTTGCCGGATCATCGCGCGACAATCCGGTTTTTCGATGATGCAATGACGACGGAATTCGGGCGCGGCGCTCAGCTCCGCGTCTTGGCGGCGTCGCGGGCGCGTTCCTCGGCCAGCGCGGTGCGGCGGAACCAGACGGTGACGATGGTCGCGTTGAGCACGATGAACAGGCTGTAGAGCACCGGGATGATCAGCACATCCTGCTGCAACTGCCCCGAAAACGACAACGTCACCACCAGCGCCGCGAGCGGGCCGTTCTGGATGCCGGTTTCCAGCGCGATGGTGCGCGCGCGGGCGGTGTTCTGGCGCAGCGCGCGCGCCAGCAGATAACCCAGCGTGATCCCCGCCAACCCGATGCCGATGGTCGCGGCGTAGAGCCCCGGCTCGGTCTCGGCCAGCATGCGCCAGTTGCGCGGGATCCAGGTGAAGATCAGAAACAGGATCACCACCACGCCCATCAGCGCGCCGAACAGCTCGGCCGTGGCGCCGGCGTTGGGGTTCCACTTGCGCAGCCCCATGCCCAGCGCGGTGGGCACCAGCAGCACCGCCAGCACCTGCGCGACGTTGCCCGCGGGGATCACATACTCTCCCCCCAGCCCCGCCAGCCCCGAGAACACATACAGAAGCAGCGGCACCATCACCACCGCCGCCATGGTCGACGCGGTGGTCATCATGATCGACAGCGCCAGTTCCCCGCGCGAGAAATAGGCGAAGATGTTGGACGTTGTCCCCCCCGGCATGCACGCCACCAGGATCAGCCCCACGGTCAGCGCGGGCGGTAGCTGCAGCGCCATCGCCAGCGCGAAGCCCAGGCCCGGCATGATCGCGAACTGGCTCGCCAGCCCCACGAACACCCCGCGCGGGCGGCGAAACGCGCGCAGGAAGTCGCGCCAGGTCATGCTCGCGCCCATGCCGAACATGATCGCCATCATCATCACGCCCAGGATCGTGGTTTCCAGCGGTGAGATCATGCGAAGCGGTCCTGCGGTTGGGGCGGGCTCAGGCGGTGCCGAATTCGCGCGCCACCTCGGCCTTGAGGTCCTTGCGCAGGATCTTGCCGATGGGCGATTTGGGCAGCGCGTCGCGGATCACCACCGAGCGCGGCACCTTGTAGCTGCTCAGACGCTCGCGGCAGTGGGCGGTGACGGCATCCGCGGTGAGCGGGTCGCCCTTGTGGTCGGGGTTGGGCACGACATAGGCGCGCACCGCCTCGCCCGACTTTTCGTCGGGGATGCCGACCACCGCCGCCTCGAGCACGGCGTCGAGCTTGGCGAGCGCGGCCTCGACCTCGTTGGGGTAGACGTTGAAGCCCGACACGATCACCAGATCCTTCTTGCGATCGACAAGGGTCAGGTAGCCATCGGCGTCCATCGTCGCCACATCGCCGGTGTGCAGCCAGCCGCCGCGCATCGTGTCGCGGGTGTCGTCGTCGCGCCTCCAGTAGCCGCGCATGGTCTGCGGCGCCTTGACCAGCAACTCGCCGGGATCGCCGGGCGCGACGGGGTGGTCGTCGTCATCCACAAGCTGCACGTCGGTGCCCGGAACCGGCACGCCGATGCTGCCCAGCTTGGGCGCGCTGAGCGGGTTGAAGCTGACCACGGGCGAGCATTCGGTCAGCCCGTAGCCTTCGGCGATGGGGGCCTGGGTGATCTCCTCCCAGCGCTCGGCCACGGCGCGGTGCAGCGCGGTGCCCCCGGCGATGGCGGCGACAAGGTGCTGCGGCGGGTGATCGGTGAACCACTCCTCGTTCATCAGCGCGTTGAACAGCGTGTTCACCCCGGTGATGAAGGTGATCGGATAGTTCTCCATCGCGCGCTGCAGGTTGCCCACCGGGCGCGGCGAGGGGATCAGGATGTTGCGCGCCCCGATCTGGAAGAAGGACAGGAAATTCGCCGTGAAGGCGAAGATGTGATAGAGCGGCAGCGCGGTCAGCACGCAGGTTTCGCCGCGCAGATGGCTTTGCGCCATGGCCAGCACCTGCTCCATGTTGGCCAGCATGTTGCCATGCGTCAGCATCGCGCCCTTGGCCACGCCCGTGGTCCCGCCGGTGTATTGCAGCAGCGCCAGCGTGTCGGGGGTCAGATCGCGCCACCACGCGCGCACATCGGCGCCATGCGCGCGGCCCCTCGCCAGCGCGGCGGGAAGGCGGGTGACGGGGACGGGCAGGTCGGGGACGCGGGGCAGGGTGCGCAGCCAGACCTTCTGCACCAGCCGCACGATCGCGCGCGGCACCGGCGGGAAGAACGCCGGCACCTGCGCCAGCACGACGCGCTCGATCCCGGTCTGCGGGATCACCTCGGCCAGCTTGTCGGCGAACATGTCCACGATCACCAGCACCCGCACGCCCGCATCGGTGAACTGGTGGACCATCTCGGGGCGGGTATAGAGCGGGTTGGTGTTCACCAGCACGCAGCCGGCCTTGATCACGCCCAGCGCGACCACCGGATAGGCCAGGCAGTTGGGCAACTGCACCGCTACCCTGTCGCCGGGCTCCAGCCCGCAGTCGTGGCGCAGATAGGCGGCGAAGGCGTCCGCATGCGCGTCGAGCGCGGCGAAGCTGAGCGAGCCGTTCATGCCGTTGGGCATCACGCAGGTGAACGCGGTGCGCGCACCGAACCGGGCGCAGACATCGCCTGCCAGATGCGCAAGGGAGGGATGGCGCGGCCGCGGCGGGCCGGCGGGGATGTCGTCGCCATAAGCGGCCAGCCACGGCCGGGGCGGGGGATGCGCGGCGGTCACGCGTGGGTCTCCTCCCTGTTGCGCGTCGGATCGCAGCTTTGTGGACGGGCGATGCAGCGTCAAGCATTCATGCAGGGCGCGCGCTTGCGGCACCGGGGGCGGCCGGGCGATGCGCGGAGGTCTTCGGCCTTTGCTCCGCGCAGGATGGCGCGACCGCCTCGCGCTGGTTGAGGGTCCCTCTAGAGCGCGCGGATGCGCAGCTGCGTAAGCCGGTTTTCGACGCGCTCGACCACCTCGAACCGGAAGCCGTGGAAGCCGAACACCTGGCCCTGCTGGGGGATCTGCTGGGCCTCGTGGATCACCAGCCCGGCGACGGTGATCGCCTCGTCATCGGGCAGCGCCCAGTCCATCGCGCGGTTGAGGTCGCGGATCGTCATCGCGCCGTCCACCAGCACGTCGCCGCCTTCGATCTTCATCAGCGGCGTGCTGTCCGAGACGTCGTATTCGTCCTCGATCTCGCCCACGATCTCCTCGAGGATGTCCTCGAGCGTGATGAGCCCGTGCAGCGCGCCGTATTCGTCCACCACCAGCGCGAAATGGTTCCGGCGTTGCAGGAAATGGCGCATCTGCTCATCCAGCGGCGTGGTCTCGGGCACGAAATAGGGTGGCCGGACGATCGCCTCGAGGCTGAGATCGCGGATCGCCTTGAGCTTGCCCTTGCGGCGCTGCACCAGCCCGTGCACCTCGCGCATCAGGTCGCGCACATGCAGCACGCCGATGATGTTCTCCTGCTCGCCGCGGAACACCGGCAGGCGTGAATGCGATGAGCGCACGCACTGGTCGATGATGTCGTCGACGGGCTGTTCGGCGTCGATCATCTCGATCTGGCTGCGATGGCGCATGATTTCCTCGACCGTGCGTTCGCCCAGATCGAGCGCGCCCAGCAGCCGGTCGCGATGCTCCTTTTCCAGCATCCCCTCGGAATGGCCCAGCGCCAGCGCGCCGGCGATTTCCTCGTGGATCGACAGCACGTGGCGGTCGGGGTCGACCTCGACCCCGAACAGGCCCAGCACCCGGCGCACGATGAAGCGCACCACGTTGACCACCGGCGCGAACACCGCCACCACCGGGCGCAGCACCGGGGCCACGCGCCCGGCGGCGGTTTCGGGGTTGGTGATGGCATAGGTCTTGGGCAGGACCTCGGCGAAGACCAGCACCAGAAGCGTCATCACCAGCGTGGCCAGCG
>PUOA01000033.1 GCA_003551925.1 Paracoccaceae bacterium | reverse complement strand
GGCGCGCAGCGCGGCCAGCTTGTCGTCGGGCGCGGTCACGGTGATGGCGAAGTCGGCCTCCGGCAAATGCGCCGAGAGCCACTCCATGAACGGCGCGCGGGGCTCGGCGGCGATGAAGCGGTGCCCGGCCAGCGCGGTGTCGCCCGCCGGCAGCCCATGCCGCGCAGCGTAAGCGTCCGACGCATAGAGCGCCACCGGCCGCGTGCAGAGCGGCTGGACCACGTTGTCGGGCTCGGCCGGGCGGGCGCCGGCGCGGATGGCGACATGCGCCTCGCCGTATTCCAGCCGCAGCACGCGCGTGTCGGTCAGATAGCGCAGCCGCAGCGCCGGATGGTCGTCGCAGAGCTGTGCAAGCGCCGGCATCAGCAGCGGCGCCAGCAGCGGCAACGAGGTCACGGTCAGATCTCCCGACATTTCGGAAGCGCCGCCGGTAAGCCGCGCGGCAAGCTGGGTGAACTGCTCGTCGGCACTCTGACCTGCGCGCATCAGCAGCTCGCCGGCCTCGGTCGGCGTGTAGCCGCGCGCGTGGCGCTGGAACAGCTTGACGCCCAGACGCGCCTCGAGCGCATCGACATGGCGGATCACGGTGGCGTGGTGGACGCCCAGCGCCTCGGCCGCGCCGCTGACGGTGCCGGCGCGGGCGACCTGCCAGGCCGTGCGCACCTCGTCCCAGTTGTCCAGCCCCATGCTGCGCCCCCTGCCCCGCGTCCCCTGCCCCGCCTGTGCCGGGTATCCCCCGGATCGCGGCGCGGATCAAGGTTCGCGCACAGGTGGCGGAGGCTCCTGCGTGGCAAGGTAACGCTCGGTGGGGTCTTCACCGGGCAGGATCTGCGGTGGCCACCCGGCGGCGCGCCATTCCTGCGCGCGCGCCGCGCGCTCAAGCTCCAGCAGCCGCGACAGGTCGCGCACGCGCTCGGCGCCGGGCAGGCGCAGATGTTGCAGCAACCGGTGCGAATGCACGATCACCGGGACCAGATCGGCGGGCTCGGCCGCGTCCAGCAGCGTGACCCGGCGCAGATTGTATTCGGGCGGCAGCACATGGTAGCGCAGGTCGCGTTGCCACATCAGATCGCGAAACGCCGGCTGGTCGCGCCCGCCGCCCTGCGCGCGCCAAAGCTCGGCCCACTCGGCAAGGAATGCGGCCATCGCGGGGCTTTTCCGATACAGGACCACCCCGGTGTTGAACTGCGGAAACGCCGCCGGCGTCTGCACCCGGAACCCGGAGCGCACCAGCGTCGAGGCGCGGCGCACGTCATGGGCGACGGCCAGCTCGACGCGGTCGAGCAGATCGAACAGGTCGCCCAGCGGCGCGACGACCAGCGTGTCGCAATCCAGAAACAGCGTGCGCGCGAAACGGCTGAGCGCCATGCAGGCGATCTTGTCGCGCGTGTCGCCCTCGGGCAGCGGGTGGATACGGTCGAAAACCCCTTCCGGGGCGGGAGTGTCCGCGTAAAGGTCGATGGGCAAGCCGGGTGTCACCGCGCGCAGGCTGCGCGCCGAGGCCGCGGCGAGGTCCAGATACCCTGCCCCCCGCGCGACATAAATCGCACCGGCCTCAGCCATCATCCCCGCCGCCTTGCGCGCCCAGCCGGGTTCCCGGCGGCAGCGCGATCCCGCGCAGAAGCTCGGCCGCCTGCATCGGGCGCTTTCCGGGGCGCTGCGCCTCGGTGAGCGCGACGGCCCCGTCAGCGCAGGCCACCACCAGCTGCCCCGGCCCCGCCTCCAGCACCGTTCCCGGAGCCCCCGAGCCGGGCATATCGGCGGCGCGCAGCACCTTCAGCCGCCCCGCGGGCGTATCGGTCCACGCCCCCGGCGCGGGCGAGAGCGCGCGGATCCGCCGCGCCACCACCGCCGCCGGCTGCGCCCAGTCGATCCGCGCCTCGGCCTTGTCGATCTTGGCGGCGTAGGTCACGCCGGCCTCGGGCTGCGGCTCGGGCGCCAGATCGGGCAGCCGCGCGAGCGCCTCGGTGATCGCCTCGGCCCCCAGCACCGCCAGCCGGTCGTGCAGATCGCCCGCAGTGTCGCCGGGGCCAATGGGCAGCGCGCGGCGCAGCAGCACCGGGCCGGTGTCCAGCCCCGCCTCCATCGCCATGATGCAGATGCCGGTCTCGGCGTCGCCGGCCTCGACCGCGCGCTGGATGGGTGCGGCCCCGCGCCAGCGCGGCAAGAGCGAGGCGTGGATGTTCAGGCAGCCGAAGCGCGGCGCGTCCAGCACCGCACGCGGCAGGATCAGCCCGTAGGCCACCACCACCGCCACATCGGCGCCCAGCGCCGCGAACGCCGCCTGCGCCTGCGGATCGCGCAAGGATGCCGGATGCCTCACCGGCAGGCCCAGCGCCTCGGCCCGCGCCTGAACCGGGGACGGGCGCGGCGCCTTTCCGCGGCCCGCAGGGCGCGGCGGCTGCGTGTAGACGGCGCAGACGTCATGGGCGGCGGCAACGGCATCCAGCGCAGGCACCGAAAACGCCGGCGTGCCCATGAACACGACGTTCATTGCGCCAATCCGGACAGCTGCGGGCGCGTCATCGGCTCACCCCTCTCGCGCGCGCTCGCGCTTGAGCTTGACCATGCGCCGCGTGATCATCTGCCGCTTGATCGGCCCCAGATGGTCGATGAACAGCCTGCCGTCCAGATGATCCAGCTCATGCTGCGCGCAGGTCGCCCACAGACCGTCAAACTCCGCCTCCTGCGCGGTGCCGTCCAGCCCGGTCCAACGCATCCGCACGCGCTCGGGGCGGGTGACGTCGGCGTATTGCTCGGGGATCGACAGGCAGCCTTCCTCGTAGGTGCTGACCTCGTCCGAGGCCCAGGTGATCTCGGGGTTGATCAGCACCATCGGGCGCGGCTCGGCGCCGTCTTCCTTGACGCAGTCCATCACGAACATGCGCACTGACACCCCCACCTGCGGCGCGGCCAGCCCCACACCGGGGGCATCATACATGGTGTCCAGCATGTCGTCGGCCAGCGCGCGGATCTCGGGCGTCACGGCCTCCACGGGCGCGCAGGGCTTTTTCAGCCGTGGGTCGGGATGGATCAGGATGGGGCGGATCGTCATGCACAGGGATGTAAGCCAACCCGCGGAAAAGCGCAATCTGCGCACGCATGTCGCAAACTGCCCCGATACGTCGCTTTTTTGCCATTCCCGGGGCGGGGTGCTACCACCGCACCAAACAGCAGGAGGACAAGCGCCATGCCACGAGAGGGCGGGTTTCTGAACAACATCTACAGCGTCGCGCGCGGCACCGAGATGCAGCGCTATTACGATGACTGGTCCGACAGCTACGACGCCGAGCTCGCAGCGCAGGACTACCGCACCCCCGAACGCTGCGCGCAGGCGCTTGCCCGCCACAGCCGCGACGTCGAGGCGGCGGTGCTCGATTTCGCCTGCGGCACGGGGCTGTCCGGCGTGGCGCTCAACGCCGCCGGGTTCCCCTGCATCGACGGCATGGACGTCTCCGACGGCATGCTGCGCGAGGCGCGCGCCAAGGGCGTCTACCGCCGGCTGCTGCACGCCGACCCCGACCACCCGCTGGACCTGCGCGACGCGGGCTACAGCGCGATCGTCGCCTGCGGCGCCATCGGCGCGGGAGCCGCTCCGGCCGAGTGCCTGGATTGGGCGATCGACAGTCTGGGCCGCGGCGGGCTGTTCGTGGTTTCGCTCAACGATCACACGCTCGAAGACCCCGATTTCGCCCGGCGCCTGACCGCGGCGGCCGAGGAGGGGCGCGCGGCGATCGTTGAAGACGACCACGGCCCGCACCTGCCCGCGCTGGGCTTGGGCGCGCGGGTCTATGTGCTGCGCCGCGAATAACCGCGCGGTTTGCGGGTTGCACCCACGCCGCACCGGCGCGACAGTCCCCGGTGACAGGAGGGCCGCGCCGCCATGAATTTCGACCGCATCATCGACCGCCGCAACACCCATTCGATGAAATGGGACATGATGGAGCGCCTCTATGGCGTGGCCCCCGAGGACGGGCTGGCCATGTGGGTCGCCGACATGGATTTCGCCGCCCCCGCGCATGTCACCGACGCGCTGCGCCGCGCGGTGGATCACGGCGTCCATGGCTATTTCGGCGACGACCGCGCCTACAAGGACGCGATCCGCTGGTGGATGGAGGCGCGCCACGGCTGGCCCGTGGACCCGGACGCGATCTTCACCACCCACGGGCTGGTCAACGGCACCGCGCTGTGCCTGCAGGCGTTCACCGACCCGCGCGACGCGGTGGTGCTGTTCACGCCCGTCTATCACGCCTTCGCCCGCGTGATCCGCGCCGCGGGGCGCGCGGTCCGCGAATGCCCGCTGGCGCTGGAAGACGGCCGTTACGTCATGGATTTCGATGCCGCCGACGCCGCCATGACCGGACAGGAGCGGATGG
>PUOA01000259.1 GCA_003551925.1 Paracoccaceae bacterium | reverse complement strand
GGCGCGCTGATCGTGCTGGTCGGCCTGCCGGTGCTGTTCATCCTGTTGCAGGCGGTGTTCCCCGAATTCGCGCGCGGCTCGCTGGCGGCGCCGTTTTCGAATATCGCCATCCTGACCGAGAACGACCGGCTGATGGTCCAGACCCGCAACACGCTGCTGCTGGCGGGCTCGGTGATGGTCGGCAGCCTGATCCTGGGTCTGCCCACGGGCATCCTGCGCGGGCTGTGCGACGTGCCCAGCGCGCGGATCTGGGACGTGATCTTTCTGGTGCCGTTCCTGATCCCGCCCTTCATCGCCGCCATCGCCTGGATGATGCTGCTGCAGCCGCGTGGCTATCTGCAGCAGCTGGTGGGCTTTCACATGGGCGGGTTCCTGTTCACCTTCGCAGGCGTCGCCTTCGTGATGACGCTGAACCTGTTTCCGCTGGTGTATTTCGCCGTCTCGCGCGCGTTCGAGGCGGTGGGCGGGCGCTTTGCCGCCGCCGCGCGGGTGCATGGCGCGGGGCCGGTGCGGGCCTTCGTGCTGATCACCCTGCCGCTGAGCATCCCGGCGGTGGCCGCGAGCCTGCTGATCGTCTTCGCCATGTCGATCGAGGAGTTCGGCACCCCCGCCGCACTCGCAGCGCGCACCGGGTTCGAGGTGCTGGTGACCGGCATCTACACACGCCTGTCGGACTGGCCGATCGATCTGTCGGGCGCGGCGCTGGGCTCGGTGATCCTGATGGCGCTGGTGCTTGCCGCGTTCAGCTTGCAGAACTGGATCGCGACGCGGCGCTCCTACATCAGCCAGACCGGCAAGCCCGCCGACGCCGAGAAGGCGCAGCTCGGCCGCTGGCGCTGGCCGGTGCTGGTGCTGTTTGGCCTGGTCGCAGCGCTCGGGGTGGTGATCCCGCTGGCCACGATCACGGTGACGTCCTTCCTGGGCACGATCTCGGGCGGGCTGAGCCTGTCGAACCTCGACACCCGCCACTACGCGCCGATCTTTTCGACCGGCAGCCGTGCGGGGCAGGCACTGGCAACCAGCGGCTGGCTGGCGGTGCTGACGGCATTCGCCACGGCGGCGCTGGGCGGTTTGGTCGCGTATATCGTCGTGCGCGGCACCGGGCGGGGCCGGGCCGTGATGGACGGGCTGTCGGTGCTGCCCAACGCGATCCCCGCCATCGTGCTGGCAGTGGGCGTGATCCTGGCGTGGAACAGCCCGTTCCTGCCGCTGACGCTCTACGGCACGGCGGCGATCCTGCTGGTGGCGTATATCGGCATCCTGCTGCCCTACCCGATCCGCTACGCGGTGGCGCGGCTGCGCCAGATCAGCGGCTCGCTTGATGACGCCGCGCGCGTCGCCGGCGCCAGCCAGGGCGCCACGCTGCGCCACATCACGCTGCCGCTGATGGCGCCGTCGCTGATCGCGGCGATGATGCTGGTTTTCGCCATCGCCTCGCGCGAGCTGGTGGCCTCGATCATGCTGGCGCCTGCCGGGATGCGCACCGTCGGAACATTCGTTTTCGCGCAGTTCGAACAGGGCTCGGTCCAGACCGGGATGGCGATGAGCGTGGTCGCCATCGCCATCACCTCGAGCATCCTGCTGGCAGTGAACCTGTGGCTTGCCCGGCAGGGCGGCAGCGCGTTTTCCGGCTGAGAGTCTGCCGCGGATCTGGGCACCGTCACGAATGTTCCCCACGGCGGGCCACAACGCGCGCCCTGTCACGTCCCTGTCAACTGCGCGCGATAGCCCGCTCCCAGCGCCACGCCCCTCCCGGGCTGCGCGACCTTGCTGGGAGATACACATGCAACCGAGACTTCGCCACGCGATCGCCATCAGCGCGCTTGCCATGTCCGCCGCCACCGCCGCTCAGTCGCAGGATGTCGTCAACGTCGTCTGCGTCGTCGAAGAATGGTGCGAGGCACTTCGCACCCCGTTCCTCGAAGAGACCGGGATCCGGATGGAGTTCCTGAACCTGCGGACCAACGAGTCGCTGGTGCGCATCCGCGCCGAAGCGTCGAACCCGACCTTCGACGTGTTCTACGGCGGCACCGGCGATCCGCATTTCGTCGCCGCCGGCGAGGGGCTGACCATCCCCTACGAGTCGCCCCTGATGGAGGAACTGTCGCAGGACATGCTGCAGGCCGTGAACGGCGCCTATCTGCCGCTTTACGCCAACCCGATCGCGATCGTGGTCAACCCGGCGGTGCTGGAAGAAGCCGGCGCGCCCATGCCCGAAAGCTGGGAAGACCTGACCGACCCGGCCTTCCGCGGCCTGATGGGCATGGCCGATCCGAACTCGTCGGGCACTGCCTACACCGTGATCGCCACGCTGGTGCAGATCTTCGGCGAGGAAGAGGCGTTCGAGCTGCTGGCCGGCATGCACCAGAACATGGCCACCTACACGCGCTCGGGCTCGGGCTCGCTGCAGCCCACCGGGCAGGGCGAGCTGGGCGTTGCGATCATCTTCATGTCCTCGGCGCTGCGCGAGCGCGAAGCCGGGCTGCCGATCGAGATCATCATCCCCTCGGAAGGCACGGGCTACGAGATCTCGGGCATCAGCCTCGTTGCCAACGGCCCCAACCCCGAGGGCGCCCGCGCCTTCATCGACTACGCGCTGAGCGCCGAGGCGCAGGATCTGGGCACGCAGGCCGGGTCGTGGCAGATCAAGGCCAATGTCAACGCCGCGCCGGCGCCGGGCGGGCCGCGGCTCGATGACATCGCCGTGATCGACTACGATTTCGAGCATTTCGGCGACCCCGAGGTTCAGGGCCGACTGATCGCGCGCTGGACCGAGGAAATCTTCCCGCTGCCGCGCTGAGCCCCTGCTCCCCACACCCCGCCGCCGGTTCCCCCGGCGGCGGGGCATGAGGTTTTGCGATGACCGATTTCGCCCCGTCCCCGCCCCGCAGCCTGTCGCGCGCCATTGCGCTGCCACCGGTTGCGCTCTGGTCCCTCGCGGCGCTTGCGCTGTTCGTTTCGCTGCCGCTGATCCGCACCGGGCGCGCCTTCCTGCCGATGGATTTCGCGCTGCATCCGCTTGCGTTGGGCGCGGGGCTGCACTGGTCGCCGGCGGCGGCCGCGCTGGCGGTGATCGTGCTCTATCTGCGCCCCGCGCCGCGCCCGGCGCAGGCGCGCCGCCGCGCCGACATCGCGGTGGTTCTGCTGGGTCTGGGCTTCGCGGGGCTCTGGGCGTGGCTGTTTTCCGCGCGCACGCCGTTCGGCTGGGGCGCGATGGGGGCGTCGCTGGCGATGTGCATCGCCGCCGGTGCCGCGCTGAGCGAAGCGAACCGCGTGCGCGGCGACGCGTTTACCGGCGCGGGCATCGTGCTGACGCTGCTGTTCGTGACGCTGTTCATCACCTATCCGCTGGTGATGGTGATCCGCTCGGCGGTCTGGATCGAGGGGGTGCTGACGCTCGATCAGTTCCGCGCCACGTTCTCCAGCTCGTTGTTCCTGTTCGTCGACAACCGCTTCACCGAGGTGAACGAGGCCCGCATGGTCGCCTATTGGGCGGCCGCGGGCGGCGCCGCCGCACTGGCCTGGGGCCTGTGGTCCAGCCGCGCATCGGCGCCGCTGCGGCGGGCGTGGGTGGTGCCTTTGTGGATCGGTGCGGGGCTGGTGGCGGGCTGGGCCGTGGGGATCATGATCTGGGGGCGCGGCGCGCTGCCCTCGACGCTGCTGGTGGCGGTGATCGTGGCGCCTGCGGCCACCATGCTGGGCTTCGCGCTGGCACTTCTGGGCCAGCGCACCAACAGCCGCGCGGTGCGCGGGATCCTGGGCGTGGCCTCGGTGCTGCCCTTCATCACGCCGCCCTTCGTCATCGGCTTCTCGATGATCTTCCTGCTGGGTCGGCGCGGGCTTCTGAGCCACGACATCCTCGGCATTTCGCCCTTCGCGAACCCGCTTTACGGCGCGCCGGGCGTGATCCTCGCGCAGGTGCTGGGGCTGGCGCCGGTAGCGTATCTGATCATCCGCGGCTCGCTCAACTCGCTCAACCCCGCGCTGGAGGAGGCCGCGCAGACGCTCGGCGCCTCGCGCTGGCGGGTGTTCAAGGACGTGACCTGGCCGCTGGTGCGGCCCGGCATCGCGGCCTCGCTGCTGCTGGCGTCGATCGAATCGATCGCCGATTTCGGCACGCCGCTGGTGCTGGGCGGCGATCGCAACTTCCTGGCGACCGAGGTGTTCCTGGCGCTCACCGGGCGCTACTCGCAGTCCGAGGCGTCGGTCTATGGGGTGGTGCTGCTGTTTCTGGTGGTGCTGGTGTTCATCGCCTCGCGCTGGATGCTGGGGGTGAAGGGCTTTGCGACCGTCACCGGCAAACCGGCCTCGGGCGCGTTCCTGGCGCTGCCGCGGAGCCTGGAATGGATGCTGCTGGCGCTGGCGGGGCTGTGGTTCGCGTTCATCGCCGCGCTCTACGGCGTGATCGTCTACGGCTCGGTG
>PUOA01000347.1 GCA_003551925.1 Paracoccaceae bacterium | reverse complement strand
GTGGAAAACGCGCCGGCCGACGAGCTTTTCGCGGACCCGAAGCACCCCTATACGGAGGCGCTGCTGAGTTCGGTGCTGACCCCCGAGCCGGATCTGGGCATCCCCGACAACCAGCTCGGCGCGGTCTTTCCCAACCCCATGGACCCACCCTCGGGCTGCAGCTTCCATCCGCGCTGCGCCAAGGCGATGGCCCATTGCGCGCAGCGAGCGCCCGGGCCGACATCGCGCCCGCGGGGCATGGTCGAGTGCCACCTCTATGGTGAGGGCGCGTTGCGCAAGAGTGCCTGATCGCGCGAGCGATGAAGACAAGACAGGGAGCAAGACCAGATGACTGACCGCATCGGCGACATCCGCGCCAGCCTGCATCGCCACGCCGCGGATCTGCCACTAAAACCGGGGGAGGCGCGCGGTTCAAGCCGCGTGATCTGCGAGGTTGAGACCGAAAGCGGGCGAGTGGGCGTCGGCATGACGGGCAAGTTCCTCGCGCATGCGGTCGTCGCCGCGATCCACCATCACATCCTGCCCGCCATCAAGGGAATGGACGTGCATGATGTCGAGGCAATCCACGCGCGACTTCACCCGATCCTGTCCGAACGGGGGCGGCAGTCAGGCGCCAATCTGTGGGCGCTCAGCGCCGTGGACCTCGCACTCTGGGACCTCATGGGCCAGATCTCGGGGCGGCCGGTGGCAAGTTTGCTGGGCGGCCACCAGCCGCACGCCGATGTCTATGTCACCTTCGGCTTCGGCCTCTATGATCGCGATGAACTGGTCGAAGTGGCGCGGATGCTGATCGACAAGGGGCATTCGCGTCTCAAGGTGCTGGTCGGTGTCTCGCCCGATGGTGTGCAGGGCGATGCGGCGCGCGTGCGCCATGTGCGCGCCGCGCTCGGCGATCACATCACGCTGGCGATGGATGCCAACGAGTCGATGACGCTCGACCATGCGCAGCGGCTCTGCCGGCTGGTCGAGGATTGCGACATTGCCTGGTTCGAGGACCCGGTGCGTGGAAACGACCCGCGTGACCTGGCCGCGCTTCGACGGGGAACGTCGATCCCCCTTTCGGCGGGGCAGATGGACGGCCACTCCACCCGGTTCCGCGAGTGGCTGGAGCACGACGCGCTCGACATCTTCATGCCCAACAGCATGTATAATGGCGGTATGACCGAGACGCGCCGCGTGGCAGCGCTGGCGCAGATCCATCACCGGCCACTTTCCGATGCCGGCGGCGGGGGGGTCTACTGCCTGCACCATGTCGCGGGGTTGCGCGGCGGCACGCTCGCCGAATGCCATCTCGGGGTCGAAGCATGGGAGGAGGCGATCTTCACCAACGCCCCGCTGCCTGAAAACGGCCGCATCGTCATCCCCGACCGGCCCGGCTTCGGTGTCGCGCTCGACCGGGACATGCTGCGCGAGACGCGTGTCACACCCTGACCGGTCGTCATCTGCCGGTTGCACCTCCGCGCCGCGTTTCGTTTGACAGCCCCCCGCACAGGAGAGTTCCCCAATGTCGCGCAACGATGCCGTGGCCGCCGCAAGGCGCCACCTGACCGATGGTGGTTTCGCCGCCGATCTCAGCCGCCGGCTCGCAATCCCGACCGAGAGCCCGCGCGAGGAGTCCGGCCCCGACCAGCTGCGATATCTCGAGGAAGAGATGCGCCCCATGCTCGAAGCCATGGGCTTCGAGTGCCGCATCATCGACAACCCGAAGCAGCCGCGCCTCCCGGCGCTTTTCGCCGCGCGTCGCGAGGGCGATGACCTTCCGACCATCCTGACCTACGGCCATGGTGATGTGCTGTGGGGGATGCAGGGCGACTGGAAGGACGGGCTCGACCCGTGGACAATGACCGTGCGCGACGGCCGTTTCTATGGCCGCGGGGCTGTCGACAACAAGGGCCAGCATGCGATCAACCTTGCCGCGCTGCGCGCCGTTCTGGAGACGCGGGGCAGCCTTGGGTTCAACGTCAAGGCAATCATCGAAATGGGCGAGGAATCCGGCTCGCCGGGTCTGCGCGAAATGGCCGAGCAGAACGGCGACCTGTTCAAGGCCGATGTGCTGATCGCCTCGGACGGGCCGCGCATTGGCGCCAACCGCCCCACAATCTTCCTCGGTGCGCGGGGCTCCAAGAATTTCCATCTGACCTGCCATGCGCGCGACGGGGCGCATCATTCGGGCAATTGGGGCGGGGTGCTCAAGAACCCCGGAGTGCGCCTCGCCCATGCCATCGCCACGTTGATCGACGCCAATGGCAAGATCCTGATCGATGAATGGCGCCCACCCGAGATGTCGGCGACGGTGCGCGCCCTGCTCGACGATCTGGAGTTCGAGCATGGCCCCGAGGATCCGGAGATGGACGAAAACTGGGGTGAGCCGGGCCTTGACGGGCCGCGCCAGGTGCTGGGCTTCTCCAGCTTCGAGGTGCTGGCCTATCACTGCGGGCGCCCCGAGGCACCGGTCAACGCGGTGCCGGGCATTGCGACGGCCACCTGCCAGCTACGCTATGTGGTCGGTGTGGACGGTGATCGGATCCTGCCCGCGCTGCGCGAGCATCTCGATCGTCACGGCTTCGCCGATATCGAGGTCGAGCCGATGAAGCGGGGCTTCTTCAGCGCCACGCGCACCGACCCCGACAATCCGTGGGTTCGCCTTGCCGCCAGCTCGATCGAGCAGACCACCGGAAAGACGCCCGGCATCCTGCCCAATCTTGGCGGCTCGTTGCCCAACGAGGTGTTCGCCGAGGTCCTGGGCCTGCCCACGGTTTGGGTGCCGCATTCGCACCCGTCCTGTTCACAACACGCGCCGAACGAGCATATGCTCGAAAGCGTCGCCGAGGAGGGGCTGATGATCATGGCCGGCCTCTTCTGGGATATCGGGGAACGTGGCAAGGTCTAGACGATGCCCTGGATCGCGCGATCCGGCGGGCGCATCTATTATGAGCGTCACGGCGCGTCCGGGCCGGCGTTGATCGTGGTGCATGGTCGCGGCGGATGTGCGGCCAGCTGGTGGCAGCAGATCCCGCATTTCGCCGCCGATCATCGGGTCATCGCCCTCGACCAGCGCGGATTCGCGCGTTCAGCCTGGGCCGAGGATGGCCCCCATGCCCATGCGCATGGCGACGATCTGCTGGCGCTGATCGATGCCGAAGGGCTGGACCGCGTCGTTCTGGTGGGGCAGTCGCTGGGCGGGCGCGCGTGCATGAAGCTGGCATGGCAGCACCCTGAACGGGTGCGCGGGCTCGTGTTGTCGGCAACGCCCGGGGGGTTGCGCATTCCCGAGGTGCTCGGCAGCCAGTCCGCGCGCAGGGCGATCCCGCGCGGGATCGAGGCGCCGACCGCTGCGCTGGCGCCGGCTTATCGGGCGTCCCATCCGGAAATGACGCTGCTTTATGAGCAGTTGCGCGCCATGTCGCCGCCCCAGGGGCGCGCGTTCAAGGCCAGTCTCGACAGCATTGAGGACGGGCCGACGCCAGACGACCTGATCGATTATGCCGTTCCCACGATGGTGATCTCGGGCAGCGAGGATGTGCTCTATCCGCCGCCCATCCTCGCGGCAGTGGCCGCACGGATCCCCGGCGCGCGCCTTGCGCCGATGGCAGGCGCGGGCCACTCACCCTATTGGGAGCAGGCTTGTGCGTTCAATTCGCTTCTGCGGGAGTTTCTCGTCGCGCTGCCATGACCGACGCCACCGTCGGGGACACCGCCATCCGCGGGCACGGCGCAGGGCGTGCACTGCCAGATCGCGCGTCAGGCGGTCATGTGTCGCCCAGCCGACAGCGCGGCGCGAGCAGGGGTCCGGCACGACGGCGAGGGGGAGCCAGCTCTCTGCTGTCCCGATGCAGGAGATACCCGCTTCGCATTTCCTGTCCGGGCCGTCTGCCGTGACGTCCTGCGCCACGAGGTTCGTGGCGACGAGCCGGGCAAGTCCGGAATGGCCCGACAAGCGCGCCGATACGGAGACGTCGCGTCGCCAAATGACAGATTTTCCTGACTTTTGGACGGGCCTCGCGGTGCCCACGAATTGTTGACAACTCACATTTCTGTAGATATGTATACAAGTATCGCGAAATCACGCGACAGCCTGGTTTTCGCGCAATCCGGAGCTTTGAGGAGGGCTTCGGTCGCCCCTGGGTGGGCGTGAAATGCAAGCTGCGGCGCTGCCTTTCGGCTGTGCCGGGCCATCACACTCTGGAGGAGGAAGATCGTGGTCAAGACACCCAGACGCCCCGGCACGGCTATCGCTGCGTTGGCAACCGCCGCCGTTTTTTCGGCCGGCTTCGCAACCGGCGCGGCGGCCGAGTATCCCACGCGCGACATCACGATGATCGTGCCCTTTGCCGCAGGCGGGGGCAGCGACGTTGTTGCGCGCAACATTGCCAATGTCATCAACGGCCTCGGGCTATTGCCGGTCACGGTCATCGTCGAAAACCGCCCCGGCGGCAGCGGCGCGATCGGGTATTCCTATCTGGCGCAGCAGGAGGGCAATCCATACTATGTCGGCACAGTCAGCGCCGGGTTCTACACCACGCCGCTGACAGGCGGATCGCCGGTTACCTATCGAGACTTCACCCCGCTTGCGGCGATCGCGACGGATCCCTTCGTGCTTGCCGTGGCGGCGGAGTCCGACATTCACACGCTCGAAGATCTTCAGGCGCAGGGATCGCTGGTCACCGGCACGTCGGGGGCGGTATCGGATCCGACCATGCTGGCGCATATTCTCGAGGATATCCTCGATATCTCGATCCAGGTGGTGCCCTATGATTCCGGGGGCGAGGTGCTCAGCGCCCAGCTTGGTGGTCACACCGATTTCATTTTCCTGAACCCGTCCGAAATCCTGCCGCAAGTGGAGGCAGGCGAACTGCGCGCGGTCGTCGTGACGACCGAAGAGCGGATGTCGCGGCTGCCCGAGGTTCCGACGATGCTGGAACTCGGCCATGACGTCACCGTGCAGCAATTGCGCGGCCTTCTGGCGCCGCAAGGCGTCTCGGACGAGGTCGTCGCGTTCTGGGAGGATATCCTGGAGCAGGTCGCCGACAGCGACATGTGGCGCGAGCAGTATCTGGACCGGTTCCTGACCGAGCCCGCCTTCCTGCCCAGCGAGCCCTTCGGCGAAAGCTGGATCGCCACAAGCGATCAGTATGAAGCGCTGATGCGCGATCTGGGCATCATCGACTGAGCACGCACGCCGAAGCGCGCGCTTCGGCCGTGAAGTGTCCGCGCCAGCGGGCACTTCGCTCCCCGTGTGTGCCGCGCCGGCAGGAAGGAGACGCTCGTGCCTGTCCGTATCCTCGACATTCTGGTTGCGCTCTGCCTGATCGCGCTTGGCGTCCACATCGTGTGGATGTCGATCGGCTATGGCTACATCGTGCGCAACGTGCCCGGGCCCGGTTTCTTTCCGTTCTGGGTCGGGCTGGGGATCGTCCTGCTCTCGGTGCTCAACCTCTGGAAGGCGCTGCGGCTTGAACGCGGCGAGCGCCGCGACCGGGAAGGGTGGGCCGCGCTGCGGGTCGTGGGCATCGTGCTGGCGATGTCGCTCGCGATCCTGGCGTTGCCCTGGCTTGGCATGATCCTTGCAACGGGGCTTCTGATCCCGGTTGTCGGGATCATCATCAATGGCGGCGTCGATCGCGCCTTTGCGCTGCGGATCGTCCCGGCCGCGGTGCTGATGCCGATCGCCTGCTACTACGTGTTCGGACGGTTTCTCAACGTGCCGCTGATCACGGGTGTGTTCGGGATATGAGCACGCCCCCCGACAGCCGCGCGCGACGCTCTCGCTCCGGGGGCTGCGCAGTCATCTTCTCCGTCGATCAGGATCATGGATCATGGAAACTCTGGGCTTCTTGATGGCCGGGATCGGTGCTGCGATGCAGCCCGGAATCCTGCTGGCTATCCTGGTCGGCGTGGTGATCGGGCTGTTCATCAGCGTGCTGCCGGGTCTCGGGCCGGCTGCGGGCGTGGCGATCCTGCTGCCGGTGGTCGTGGGGCTGGACGGCACCATGGCGATGGCCGCGCTGGCGGGGGTCTATTACGGCGGCATGTATGGCGGTGCCGTGACGTCGATCCTGCTCGGTATTCCCGGTGACGCGCCATCGGTGATGACGGTGCTTGACGGTCATCCCATGGCACAGCAGGGCCGCGCCGGCGACGCGCTGAGCATGAACGTGCTCGCGTCCTTCTTCGGTGGCCTGTTCGGCCTGGTGATGCTGGTGGGCGTGGCCTACCAGGTGGCCCGGTTCGCGCTGGCCTTCGGCCCGACCGAGATGACCGCGCTCATGGTGATGGCGCTGTCGCTGGTCAGCGTTCTGGGGGGCAAGGATGCGCTCAAGGGCTTCGCGGCGCTCGCGCTCGGACTGTGGATCGGGATGGTCGGGCTGGACGTGATCGGCGGGTTCCCGCGCTATCACTACGGTTCGATGCACCTTCTCAGCGGCCTGGAGTTTTCGGTGATCGCCGTCGGGCTGTTCGGACTGGGCCAGATCTTTGCCGCGATCACCCAGCCGCCGCTGCAGGACTCGCAGAAGATCAGATACACGTTCCGCTCGCTCATACCGAACCCGCGCGAACTGATCCGCTGCAGATGGGATCTGCTGCGCGGGTCGGTGATCGGCTTCGTGGTCGGGATCCTGCCAGGCGTCGGCGCGACAGCATCGACCATGCTGTCCTATGCGGTCGCCAAGCGGTTCTCGCGGACGCCCGAACGCTTCGGCAAGGGTGCGATCGAGGGCGTTGCGGCGCCCGAGGCGGCCAACAACAGCGCCTCCTATGCCGCGATGATCCCGCTGTTCACGCTCGGGATTCCGGGATCGGCGACGACGGCGGTGCTGATGGGCGGCCTGCTGATGATCGGCCTGCAGCCAGGTCCGCAAATGTTTCAGCAGCATTCCGAGTTCGTCTGGACGCTGTTCGGCACCTTCTACATCGGAAATGTTGCGCTGGTCTTCCTGACCATCCTGCTCATTCCGGTGCTGGCCAGCATCGTTTTCGTCTCGCGCGCCTTGCTGTTCCCGATGATCATTTGCGTGGTGATGTTTGCCGTGTTCTCGATCGGCTACTCCGTGGCCAACCTGTGGATCGTGATCGTCTTCGGGGTCCTCGGCTACGTCATGCTGCGGCTGGATTATCCGGCGGTGCCGCTGATCCTGGGGGTGGTGCTGGGGCCACTGCTGGAACGCGCCGTGCGCAGGACGCTGATCGCCTCGCAGGGGGACATGATGGTCTTCCTGCAGCGCCCCATCGCGCTGACCCTGTTTGTCCTGACAGCCCTGTTTCTGCTTGCACCGCTGGCCAAGCGCGGCCTCGCCGCGTTTGCCCGGCACCGGAATGCGGGCAGCTGACGATTTCAAACTCTGGAAAGGAACGTAGAACATGGACATCTGGCAACTGACGCCGACCGCAAAGCGGATCCTCGACGGGTCGTTGGGGCTCCAGCCCGGAGAGACCCTTACGATCATCACCGATACCGAGGTGCCGCGGTCCATCACCGCCGCGCTTGCCGCCGCAGCGACGGGTCTGGATGCAAGGCCGATCATTCTGACGATGCCGCCGGCCGATGTGGGCGGGGTCGAACCCCCTGAACCGATCGCGGCGGCGATGGCCACGTCGAGCGCGATGATCTTCCAGACCACCGCGGGCATGGTCCATACCGAAGCCGCGCGCAACGGGCTCAAGAATGGCGGGCGTTTTCTCGACATGTGGAGCTGCACCGAGGAAATGATGGTTCGCGGCGGTCCGACCGCCGATTTCCAGGAGGTCGGCCGCGTGACCGACAAGGTCCACGAGGCGCTCAAGGGCGGCTCCGAGATCCATGTCACCACCCCCAACGGCACCGATTTCCGCCTCAACATGAAGGACCGGCCCCTGTTCCAGTTCTCGGGGCAGGCGCAGAAGGCCGGCACTTTCAGCGCCATGCCCGAAGGCGAAGTGGCGGTCTGCCCGCTCGAATGGGACAGCGAAGGGGTCCTGAACGATCCGGTGGTTCTGGAGCGCCGCGACATCGCGTTCCCGAAGGACCGCTTCAGGGTGATCGTGGAAAAGGGCCGCATCATGACGGTGGAAGGCGGTCGTGAGGCGAAGGTGTTCAACCGGATGCTTGACGAAAGCGGCGAGCCGTCGCGCAACATCGCCGAACTGGCGATCGGGACGAACCGCTGGTGCCAGCTTGGCGTGACGCTGCGCGAATCCAAGAAGGCATACGGCTCCTTCCATATCGGTATCGGGGACAACCGGTCCTTTGGCGGAGCAGTGCTTGCGCCGTTCCACATGGACATGATCTTCGAGGCTCCAACGCTGAAGGTGGATGGCCGAGAAATCATGCGTGACGGCGAGTTCCTGATCTTCTGACACGCCCCGCTTGCCCGAGATCGGGGCAGGGGCTTGCAGGCGAGACGCCGGGGCGCCGGAACGGGCTGGACATCCAGGGGGGCCGCGGGCCAGTTTGCACGCGATGGTGGCCGGCGTCGGTCATCGTCGCGTGCCCGGCCGAGACCGTCGGACGGTCTGGGGTCCGAGCCGGCGGAGCGGTCCGTTGTGCCGCGTAGGGTGGAGTGAACCGGTCATGTCGAACAGATCAGCACGCCGTGTTGCCATGAACGCCACACCGGTATCGCCGCGTGACCTGGTGCCCTCTCCAGCCGCCGAGGGCGCCGCCTCGACCTCGGACTGGGTGTTCAACGAGCTGTGGCGTCGCATCGTCACCCGGGCCATCGCGCCGGGGCAGAAGATCACCGAGGTCGAGCTCTGCTCGATCCTCGACGTCTCGCGGACCCCGTTGCGGGCGGCGGTGCAACGGCTGCAGGATGCCGGCCTGATCGAGCGCAACCGCAACCGCACCATGCGTGTGGCGCCTCTTTCCCGCGCCGAGGTGCGCGAACTGTCGCTGGTGCGCGAACGGCTTGAATGCCTGGTCGCCGCCGAGGCCGCGCGCCGCGTCGCCGAGCGGCAGCTTTCGGTTGACGAGTTGCGCGACCTCGTGGCCGAGATGGAAGCGCTGGGCGGCGTCGATCATGGCGCGCTTGCGGTTCTGCGGCTTGGTCAGCAGTTTCATTTCGGCCTGTGCCGGCTCAGCGGATTGAAACGGGTCGAGGCCATGCTGGCCGATATCAACCTGTCGCTGCGTCGTTACCAGATTCTCCTGAACGAGAACGTCGATCGCACACCGCAACTGGTTCTCGAGCATCGTGAAATCCTCGAGGCAGTCGCCGCAGGTGATGCAGATGCCGCCGAATCCCGGATGCGAGCGCATATCGATGCAGCCTGCCGGCTGTATCTGAAGCACATGACCGTACCTGAAGACCCAGCGGGCGCCACGCCGCAGTAGCCAGTTTCCCGCACCACGGCTGGACGCGCCCCGCGTGCAGCTTGTGGCGTTGTCTGCCGGAGGATGCGCATGTCGATCGGCCTTGCCGTATTCATCGGCGTGATCACGGTCTTTACCGCCTTTCTGACAAGCATCTTCGGCATGGCGGGCGGGCTGGTGCTGATGGGGGCGCTGGTCGTCGTGCTGCCAGTGCCGGACGCGATGATCCTGCACGGAGTGACGCAATCGGCCGCGAACGGAACCCGTATCCCGATGATGTGGCGGTTCATCTCGTGGCGGGTCACGCGGCAGTTCGCACTGGGTGGTGCTGCATCGCTGCTCCTGATGTCGCTGGTCCTTTTCGTGCCCGACCGCGGGGTTGTGCTGCTCGGGATCGGGGTGCTGCCGTTTCTGGCGTTGACGATTCCCGCGCATCTGGTGCCCCGTGTGGACCGCGGCTCAGGCGCGCTCTGGTGCGGGAGTTCGTGCATGGCGCTGACGCTCACGGCGGGGGTGGCCGGACCGCTCCTGGATCTGTTCTTCGTGCGCTCCGATCTCGACCGCCGCGAGATCGTCGCCACGAAAGCGGCCTGCAATACCATCCTTCATCTGACCAAGACCGCCTATTTCGGCGCGTTGGTCGGGCTCGCAGGCACCAGCCTTCCCGGCTGGATATTGATCATGGTGGTCATCCTGCCGGTGTTCGGCAACTGGTTGGCGCGCCCGATCCTCGACAGGATGCACAACGATCAGTTCCGATCGTGGACGCGGCTCATCGTCCTCGGTATCGGGGTCGTTTATCTGTTCCAGGGGCTGATATACGTCTTCGGGTCCTGACAGGCTGCCGAAGACGCCCCGGACCCATCAGGTGACGGACACGAAAACGGCAACCGTTGTTGGTGACGCTCCACGCGCGCCACGGCCCGGTCGACCGGCCCCTGTGTCCTGACCCGCCTTGCAGGGCTCGGGCGCGTGCTTCGGAGCGCAGATCCGGCCGCAGAACCGGCCCCAGAACCGGCCCCAGAACCGGGCCCCAGATCCGGGCCCCAGATCCGGGCCGCAGAACCGGGCCGCTTTCCCGGCCGGTGTCACTGCCTGAACATCCGTTGCCGCGGCCGGCCACGCGGCGGGCGGGACGCTGTCGCGGTTCAGAACTTGCCCGCGCGCCAGACTTCGACCGGGGACAGCCAGACGATGCCGGACTGGTCGGCCAGATGATCGGTGGTCAGCGTTTCGGCGATGCGCTCGGCTGCGGCGCGATCGTGCACCACCGCCTCGATCTTGACGATGGCGAATTCGCGCACCAGCTGCGCGGCCTCGGCGCGGTGCAGCCCGTGGGCGCCCATGCCACCGCCGGGAAAGACCGACCAGCCGCTCACGCCCGCCTCGGTCAGCAGCCGTTCGACGGCGGGTTTCAGCAGGCGTTCGACGATCACGGTCAGCTTGACGGCGGGTGTGGTCATGGCATGGCTCCTCACAGTGCAAAGACGACATCGGCCAGCGCGATCCACAGCGGGATCGACAGCAGCGCAACGGGGGTGCCGATGCTGGTCGACGCGCCGATATAGGCGGCCGGATTGGCCGAGGGGATGGCCGCGCGCAGCGTCGGCGGGCCGGAGATGTCGGAGCTCGACGCCGCCATCACCGCCAGCAGCACCACCCCGCCGGGCGAGAAGCCGGTCGCCAGATGCGCCAGCCAGCCCAGCCCGAAGCCCAGGCCGCCATGCACCAGCGGCGCGGTCACGCCATAGACGGCATAGACATGGGCCACGCGGCGCAGCTCGGCCAGCCGGGCCCAGGCCTCCATGCCCATGATCACCATCAGGATCGACAGAAAGCCCCGGAACAGCGGGTCATAGAAGCTGTGGAACACCGGGTCGGGCCGCGCGATCATGCCCAGCACCAACCCCAACGCCAGCGCCGAAAGTGCCGCGCCGCGCAGGCTGTCGGCGATGATCGGGCCGATCCGGGGCCGGGTGGCGCCCCGTGCCGGAACGGGTGCAAAGCCGGGTGCCGTGCCGGCCGTTGCGGCGACGGGCGCGCTGCGTGCCCTGGCCAGCTGCGCGAGCACGATCGCGGTCAGCAGGGCGGGGATGTCCATGAACGGATAGAGCGCGGGTGCCCACGCCTCGAACCGCAGCCCGTCCTCTTCCATCAGCACCATCGCGGCGGCGAGGGTCGAGGCCGAGACGGCGCCGAAGACGCCCGCCGTGGCGATCCCGTCCTCGGGGCGCGGGCCGGAGAGCGGCGCCAGCGTCAACCGGCCGATCAGCACGATCCCGACGCCCAGCACGCTGGCCGCCAGCGCCGGCAGAAGGATGTCGGACAGGTCGGCCTCGCGTATGGCGATCCCGGCACCAAGGCCGATGCGCAGCATGAGGACGACCACGATGAAGCGATAGATGGCGTCGGGGATCTCCAGCCGCGTGCCCAGCGCGGCAATCGCCATACCCCCGAGCAGAAACGAAAGCGTCGGCGATTGAAGCTGCCGCCCGAACGCGGCGAGGAAGTCGAGGAAGAGGTCCATTGCGGTCTCCGGCTGTCTGTGCTGGCAGGGCACAAAGACACCGGAACTACATGAAATAAAATTACATCTTTTTGTTTTTATCGTGCTATTTGATAGAACGATTGATCATCTACCGGACGGTGTCATGGCATCTCCCAACCTCCACCACCTTCGGCTCTTTCGCGCCGTGGCCCGTGACGGCAAGCTGACCGGCGCGGCGCGGCAGCTGAACCTGTCGCCCTCGGCCTTGTCGGCGCAGCTGCGCACGCTGGAGGCGTCGCTGGGCCATGACCTGTTCGAACGGCGCGGGCGTGGGCTGGTGCTGACCGAGGCGGGGCGGATCGCGCTGGATCATGCCGACGCGATCTTTCGCACCGCCGAGGATCTGACCGCGATCCTGCGCCAGCATGGGCCGGCGCGGCGGGCGCTGCGGGTCGGAGCGCTGGCCACGCTGTCGCGCAATTTCCAGCTGCGGTTCCTGCGCCCGCTGCTGGGGCGGCCCGATGTCGAGGTGGTGCTGCGCTCGGGGGGGCAGGCGGAGCTGCTGCGCGGGCTGGAGGCGCTGGCGCTCGACGTGGTGCTGACCAATCTGGCCCCGCCACGCGATGCCGCCAGCCGATATCTGCTCCACAGCCTCGACCGCCAGCCGGTCAGCCTGATCGGCACCCCTGCTCGCGCCGAACCGCCCTTGCCGTTGGCCGCGCATCTGGCATCCGCGCCCCTTGTCCTGCCGACGCCGGAAACCGCTCTGCGCGCCGGATTCGACGCGCTGGCTGCGCGGTTGGGCGTGACCCCGACCATCGTGGCCGAGGTCGATGACATGGCGATGATGCGGCTTCTGGCGCGGGCCGACGCCGGGCTGGCGGTGATCCCGCCCATCGTGGTGCAGGATGAGCTCGCCGCCGGTCTGCTGGTCGAGATCGCGGCCCTGCCGGGGATCGAGGAGAGCTTCCTTGCCATCACCCTGCAGCGCCGCTTTCCGAACCCGGCGCTGGCCGAGCTGCTCAAGCAGTGATGCCCGACGCGATGGGCCGGGCGAGAACCGCCCGTTCCTGCCCGGTTGCCGAAAGGCCCGGAGCCATCGGATCACGGGCGCGACACCACGAAACCATCCTTCGCGGCGCTCGACCCGCGCCTTGGACGGTGCCGCCAGCCCCGTCCATGCCCGACCATGCCCGACCATGCCGGGGGCTCGCGCAGTCGGGCGAAAACAGGATCCGCCGAAGCACGCAAGGGCGGATTGCCAAAATCTCGGTCCGGGGGCGCGGGCAGGGTCAGTTGCGCGGCAAGCCCGGGCGCGCCCCGGATCGCGCAGCGGGCGGCACAGACCGGCGCCGGCACCCCCCGGCGGCTCACGCTCGCGCCGCGGTGCATCGAGCAAGGCCCCGCCGCCATTGTCGGAGTATTGCCCACGCCGGGCGCCTCACCGCGATGTCTCGGCACGCCGCGCGGGCAGGCGGTAGCTCAGCGCCTCGGCCAGATGCGGCTGCCGCACGGTGTCCGCGCCATCGAGATCGGCGATCGTGCGCGCCACGCGCAGCACCCGGTGGTAGCCCCGCGCGGTCAGCCCGAACCGGTCCGCTGCCTTCGAGATCAGCGCCCGGCCCTCGGCGTCGGGGGCGGCGATCGTTTCGAGCAGCGCGCCTTCGGCGTCGGCGTTCACGCGCAGCCCCGGAAACTCGGCGAAGCGGTCCGCCTGCACGCTGCGCGCCCGCGCGACGCGCGCGGCGACGGTCGCCGACGGCTCGCCCGTCTGCGGCAGGTCCAGCTCGGCGATGGCGACGGGCGGCACCTCGATCCGCAGGTCGAACCGGTCCATCAGCGGCCCCGAGATCCGGCCGAGATAGTCATCCCCGCAGGCCGGTGCGCGGGCGCAGGCGCGCCCCGGATCGGCGAGATACCCGCATCGGCACGGGTTCGCGGCGGCAACCAGCAGGAACCGGCACGGATAGCGCACATGGGCGTTGGCGCGCGCGACCGTGACCTCGCCGGTCTCGATCGGCTGGCGCAGGGTTTCGAGCACCTGGCGCGGGAACTCGGGGAATTCATCCATGAACAGCACCCCGTGATGGGCAAGGCTGATCTCGCCCGGCCGCGCGCCGCGCCCACCACCGACGATGGCCGCAACCGAGGCCGTGTGGTGCGGCTCGCGGAACGGGCGCCGGCGCGAGATGCCGCCTTCGTCCAGCAATCCGGCGATCGAATGGATCATCGAGGTTTCCAGCGCCTCGGCTGCGGTCAGGTCAGGCATGATGCCGGGCAGGCGTGCGGCGAGCATCGACTTGCCCGATCCCGGCGGGCCGGTCAGGATCATGTGGTGGCGGCCTGCGGCGGCGATCTCGAGCGCGCGCTTGGCGCGTTCCTGGCCCTTGATGTCGCGCAGGTCGCGCCCTGTCGCGGGCGGCGTGACCTCGCCCGCGCGGGCGGGGGCAAGGGGTGCCTGACCGGTGAAGTGTCGGATCACATCGGCAAGGCTGGCGGGCGCGAAGACCCGCGCGGCATCGACCCAGGCGGCCTCGGCCCCGCAGGCGGCGGGGCACATCAGCACGCGCCCCTCGGCCGCCGCGGTGACCGCCGCAGGCAGCGCGCCGATCACCGGCAGCAGGGTGCCATCGAGCGACAGTTCGCCCAGTGCAAGGGTGTTTGCGGCGTCCTCGGGCGGGATGATGCCGATCGCGGCCAGCAGCGCCAGCGCGATCGGCAGGTCGAAATGCGACCCTTCCTTGGGCATCCCGGCGGGCGACAGGTTCACCGTGATCCGCTTTGACGGCAGCGCGATGGACATCGCCGCAAAGGCCGCGCGCAGGCGTTCGCGCGCCTCGGACACGGCCTTGTCGGGCAGGCCCACGATGTGAAACGCGGGCACCCCGGCCGAGAGCGCGCACTGCGCCTCGACCGGGTGCGCCTCGACCCCTTCGAAGGCGACAGTGTGCGCGCGCGCGACCATGATCCGCGGTCCATTCCGATGTGGCAGCAACAGGTCATGGTTAACCGCGGCAGGGTTTAGGAATGGTTAACGGGCTTCGGCGTCGGACGCGGGCGGTTGTCCCCGAGGCCCGATGCGTTATGTGTCGCGCGCATCCAGAAGGAGGATTTCATGAGCGATCTGACCCTTGCCGGCATCTCGGGCGCGTTGCGCGCCGGGTCCACCAACACCAAGCTGCTGCACGAGGCCGGACGGTTGTTCGCGCCGGCGCGGTTCGAGGTCGGGGATCTGCGCCTGCCGCTTTACGACGGCGATCTGGAGACCGCGCAGGGTATCCCGGCCGAGGTGACCGCGCTGTTCGAGATGATCGACCGGGCCGACGCGGTGGTGATATCGAGCCCGGAATACAACAAGGCGCCGCCGGGCGTGCTGAAGAATGCGCTCGACTGGGTCAGCCGCGTCAAGGGCAACCCCTGGGCCGGAAAGCCGGTGGCGATCATGTCGGCGACCGCCGGGCGCGCGGGGGGCGAGCGAACGCAGTTCGCGCTGCGGCTGATGCTGATGGCCTTCCGGCCGAGATTGCTTCAGGGCCCCGAGGTGCTGGTCGCGGCCTCGGGCGATCAGTTCGACGACGATGGACGGTTGGTCAACGAGGTCAACCTCAAGGCGCTGACCGAGCTGATGGCGGTGTTGCGCGCCGAGGCCGAGCGGGGCCGCTGAATCCTCGCGCAGCCCCCCGAGGCACGCTCCCGCCCGCCCACCCCGCGCGCCTCGGGGGGCTGGGACTATGACCGATCCGCACGCAGAGGGCGGAAGGCGGCAGGAATTGCGTCATGGCCGTCAAGGATCAGATCGGCCATGATCTGCGCCAGCCGTGGCGCGAGCGCGAAGCCGATCTTGAAGCCGCCATTGAAGATGTAGGCGCTATCCTGATCAGGGAGCGGCCCCAGCACCGGGGAACGGCTCTGCGCACGCGGGCGCACCCCGGCCCAGCGCTCCACCACCGGCGCGCCGGCAAGCGCGGCGCAGGTGGCAACGGCGCGGGCGTGGACCGCGTCAAGCTGCGCGTCGGTGGTGTCGGGGGCGTCGAAGTCGCGCTCGCTGGTGGAGCCGATGGCGACGGTGCCGTCCACATGCGGGACAATGTGCAGCCCGTCGGCGTAGAGCTGCGGCGCGTCGGGCGCGGCGAGGCGCAGGGTCAGCGCCTGTCCCTTGACCCCGCCGCCGAGGCCCGCCGCGGTCAGCCCCTCGTGCCCGGTGGCGTGGATCACGCGGTCGCCGGGGGCGGGGCGGGCGCTCGCGTTCTCGATGATCTCGGCGCCCGCGGCCTGCGCGGCAGCGGCGAGCGCGGCAAGCGCGCGGCGGGGGTGGATGCGGGCGCTGAGCGTGTCCTCGATCACCAGTCCGGTGGGGGTGAGCGGAGTGAGACCGGTCATGTCGTCCACCCGGCGCAGCCGCCACTGTGCCTGTCCGCGCCAGAGTTCGGCCGCCTGCGCGCCGCGCGCGCGGGCGCGATCGAGGCCGGCCTCGGTTACCGGTTGCAGCCGGCCGGTGCGCGCGTAGCCGGGGTCGCTCCCGCCGATGCGCGCGACCTCGGCCCAGAACGCGCCGGCCATCAGCAGCGCATCGAGCTGGAACGCCTTGGTCTCGGTCCAGTTTTCGGGAGCGTGGGGGGCCAGCGCGCCCACCAGCCCGCCGCTGGCCCCGGCGCCGATGCGGCGGCGCTCGATCAGCCGCGGGCGCGCGCCGCGCCGCGCAAGCTCCCACGCCAGCGCCAGACCGAAAATGCCGCCCCCCATCACCGTGATCCCGGCCATTGCCATTCCCCGCGCTGCCCAGCATGGTGTCCCGCATCGGCTTAGGGCAGGACGGAATGAGTGACCAGAGCGGGCTGCTCGACTGGCGGGCAGGGGAGGTTCCGGTCTCGCGCCGGTTCGAGGACAGCTATTACAGCCTTCACGACGGGCTGGCCGAGACGCGGCATGTGTTTCTGGCGGGAAACCGGTTGCCGGAACGGCTGGCGCCGGGGTTTCACGTCGCCGAGCTGGGCTTCGGGACGGGGCTGAACCTGCTTGCCCTGCTGGAGGCCGCGCGCGGGCAGGCCGGCCCGATCCGCTACACCAGCTTCGAGGCGTTTGCGATGCCGCCTGCCGACATGGCGCGCGCGCTGGCAGCGTTCCCGGAGCTGCAGGCGGGGGCGCTGCTGGCGGCGATGGAGTCGGGCGCGCGGCGGTTCGCATTGGGACCGCTGGAGGTGGCGCTGGTGATCGGCGACGCGCGCGCCACGCTGCCGGGGTGGACCGGCCGGGCGGATGCGTGGTTCCTCGACGGCTTCGCGCCCGCGCGCAACCCCGAGCTGTGGGAGCCCGGATTGCTGGCCGAGGTCGCCCGCCACACCGCGCCCGGGGGCACCTTCGCCACCTACACCGCCGCCGGGGCGGTGCGCCGCGCGCTGGCCGAAGCCGGCTTCGCGGTCGAGCGCGTGCCGGGCTTCGGGCGCAAGCGGCACATGAGCCGGGGCTTGCTGGCATGACCCCCCAGAACACCACGCGCGGGATCTGGCTGATGGTGGCCACCGCCTTCGTGTTCGCGGTCCAGGACGGATTCTCGCGCCACCTCGCGTCGGAATACAACGTGCTGATGGTGATCATGATCCGCTACTGGTTCTTCGCGGCCTTCGTGGTGGCGCTGGCCGCGCGACAGGCGGGCGGGATCCGGCGCGCGGCGGCGACGCGCCAGCCGTGGCTGCAGGCGTTTCGCGGGGTGCTGCTGGCGGGCGAGGTCTGCGTGATGGTCACCGCATTCGTGCTGCTGGGGCTGACCGAAAGCCATGCGGTGTTCGCGGTCTATCCGCTGCTGATCGCGGCGCTGTCGGGCCCGGTGCTGGGCGAGCGCGTGGGTTGGCGGCGCTGGGCAGCGATCGGCGTGGGGTTCCTGGGCGTGCTGATCATCCTGCAGCCGGGGCGTGGAGTGTTCGACCCGGCGGCGCTGGTGCCGCTGCTGGCGGCGGCGATGTTCGCGCTTTACGGGTTGCTCACGCGCTTTGCCGCGCGCGCCGATCCGGCAGCGGTGAGCTTTTTCTGGACGGGCACGGTGGGCGCGGTGTTCATGACCGCGGTCGGCATCTGGTTCTGGGAGCCGATGCACCCCGCCGACTGGGGCTGGATGGCGGCGCTGTGCGTGAGCGCGGCGCTGAGCCACTGGATGCTGATCAAGGCCTACGAGCTTGCCGAAGCGAGCGCCGTGCAGCCCTTCGCCTATCTGCAACTGCCCTTCGCGGCGATGATCGGGCTGGTGGTGTTTTCAGAAAACCTGCGGGTGACTGTGGCGGTGGGCGCGGCGGTGGTGGTGGGCGCGGGGCTGTTCACGCTGTGGCGGAGCCGGCAGCGCGCGCAATAGCGCCCGCGTCTCTTCGCGCCCTTCCCCTG
>PUOA01000014.1 GCA_003551925.1 Paracoccaceae bacterium | reverse complement strand
TGACGGGCGGGGCCTGAGGCGCGCTGCCGAAAGGTCGCGCCTGAGGCGCGCTGCCTGTGGTCGCGCCTGAGGCGCGCTGCCTGTGGTCGCGCCTGAGGCAGCCGGGCAGGGGGCTGTCTGCCCCCGTCCGCCCCTGACGGGGCGGACTCCCCCGAGGATATTTGTGTCAAGATGAAAGGGGCAGCGCGCGCGCGCCCTGTCGGAGGAAAAGATGGAAGAATTCAGCCTGATGACGATCCTGGCGGTGTTCGAGGAGATGTTCGGACGCTGGCTGTTCTGGGGTATGGTGGCGGTTGCGGTGGTGATCACGCTGGCATGGATCTATGTGTTGTTCCGCGACCGGGCGCTGTCGTTTCGCAAGTATCTGGTGGCGCAGCTGTCGATGCCCTTTGGCGCCGTGGCGGCGGTATGGTTCGTGCTGTGGATGACGCGGTCGACCCTCGCCGACATCGGCGGGCCGATCGACGTGATCGTGCTGCTGGGCGTGGCCGTGCTGGGCGCGGTGGGGCTGGCGATCCTGGTCTATGTGGCGCAGGCGCTGCTGCGCGGTCGGCGCGACGCCGAAATCTGACCGCTGCGCTGGGAGTTTCGGGCGCCCGGTCACCGGTGCGGTGGCCGGGCGTCTTTCGTGCTTGCGGAGGGGGAAGGGCGCGTGCTACCCCCAACGCATGACGCCGCGCTGTTGCATCATTTGCATCTGCATTCCCCGCTGACGTTTCGCGGCGGGCCGTCTCTGGTTGATCCTTTCCAAACCCGGACAGTTTCCCCGCCGCGCGCGTGAGCCGCTTGCTGTGAGGACCCCATGACCGGGATCAGGCTCTACAACACCCGCACGCGCCGGAAGGAGGCGTTCGCGCCCATCGATCCCGCCGATATCCGGATGTATGTCTGCGGGCCCACCGTCTATGACCGCGCGCATCTGGGCAATGCCCGCCCGGTGGTCGTGTTCGATGTGCTGTTCAGGCTGCTGCGCCATGTCTACGGCGCGGATCACGTAACCTATGTGCGCAATTTCACCGACGTGGACGACAAGATCAACGCCCGCGCCCGCGAGATGCAGGCGGGCGGCGACGCGCGGGACCTCAACGCCATCATCCGCGCGCTGACCGACCAGACGATCGCGTGGTATCGCGCCGACATGGGCGCGCTGGGCACGCTGCGGCCCACGCATGAGCCGCGCGCGACCGATTACATCGGCCAGATGATCGCCATGATCGACACGCTGGTCGCACGCGGGCACGCCTACCCCGCCGAGGGGCATGTGCTGTTCGATGTGCGCAGCTACGCGCGCTACGGGCGCCTTTCGGGCCGCACGGTCGAGGACATGATCGCCGGCGCGCGGGTCGAGGTCGCGCCCTACAAGCGCGATCCGATGGATTTCGTGCTGTGGAAGCCCTCGGCCGCGGACGAGCCCGGCTGGGAGTCGCCCTGGGGGCGCGGGCGGCCGGGCTGGCATATCGAATGCTCGGCCATGAGCCGCGAGCTGCTGGGCGAGAGCTTCGATATCCACGGCGGCGGGATCGACCTGCAATTCCCGCACCACGAGAACGAGATCGCCCAGAGCTGCTGCGCCCACCCCGACGCCGATTTCGCCCGCGTCTGGATGCACAACGAGATGGTGCAGGTCGACGGCAAGAAGATGTCGAAGTCGCTGGGGAATTTCTTTACGGTGCGGGATTTGCTGGAGCAGGGCTGGCCGGGCGAGGTGATCCGGTTCGTGATGCTCAGCACCCATTACCGCAAGCCGATGGACTGGACGGAGGAAAAGGCGCGGGAGGCGCGAGGCGTTCTACATCGGTTTTTTTCGCATGTAGCTTCGGAGCCGCCAAGCCATCCAGATCCAAGAGTCGTCGAAGCGGTAAAGGATGACCTGAACACGTCACTTGCAATTTCGCATTTGCACGCGCTGGCGAAGGAGGGTGACGGAGGCGCATTGCGCGCAAGCCTAAATTTCCTTGGTTTTGACATGACAACGCTGGGCGGCGGCTGGACTGATGTAGCGTCCACGGGGGCTGTTTCAGAAAACGACGCGTTGGCAAGCGAGATCGTAGCGCGAGCTGTTGATCGCCGGAGAAAGGCAAAGGCTGCCAAGGACTTCGAAAGTGCGGATGCAATTCGGGACCTTCTGGTATCGGCCGGTGTGATCTTGCACGACAAGAAGGATGGGAAAACACAATGGGAAATCCCTTCCAAGGTAGACGTGGCGAAACTGCAAACCCTGAAATGAATGCGCTTGTTGTCTGAAACCCTGCAAACGTGGTTCATTCGCTCAACAAGCTTGAATTGAAAGCGCTCAAATGACCCCCGAACGCCTCACCCTCTACGACACCACGCTGCGCGACGGGCAGCAGACGCAGGGCGTGCAGTTCTCGACCGCGGACAAGCGCGCGATTGCGGTGATGCTTGACGATCTGGGTGTGGACTACATCGAGGGCGGCTGGCCCGGGGCGAACCCCACCGACAGCGAGTTCTTCGCCGAGGCGCCCGCGACCCGCGCGCGCTTTACCGCCTTCGGGATGACCAAGCGCGCCGGGCGTTCGGCGGCCAATGACGAGGTGCTGGCGGGGGTGCTGAACGCGGGCACGCCGTCGGTCTGCATCGTCGGCAAGACGCATGATTTCCACGTCGCCAAGGCGCTTGGCATCACCGAGGCCGAGAACCGCGACAACATCGGCGCCTCGGTCGCGCATCTGGTGGCGCAGGGGCGCGAGGCGCTGTTCGACGCCGAGCACTTCTTCGACGGCTACAAGGCCAACCCCGACTATGCGCTGTCGTGCCTGCACGCCGCGCTGGATGCGGGCGCGGCCTGGGTGGTGCTGTGCGACACCAATGGCGGCACGCTGCCCACCGAGATCGGGCGCATCGTGGCCGAGGTGATCGCCGCCGGTATTCCCGGCGCGCGCCTCGGCATCCACACCCATGACGACACCGGCACCGCCGTCGCCGGGACGCTGGCGGCCATCGATGCGGGCGCGCGGCAGGTGCAGGGCACGCTCAACGGGCTGGGCGAGCGCTGCGGGAACGCCAACCTCACCTCGCTGATCCCGACGCTGTTGCTGAAGGAGCCCTATGCCAGCCGCTTCACCACCGGCATCACGGCCGAGGGGCTGGCCGGGCTGACGCGCCTGTCGCGCCAGCTTGACGAGATCCTCAACCGCGTGCCGCTGCGCAGCGCGCCCTATGTCGGCGCTTCGGCGTTTGCGCACAAGGCGGGGCTGCACGCGAGCGCCATCCTGAAGGACCCGACCACCTATGAACACATCGACCCGGGCGCGGTCGGCAATGCGCGCGTGATCCCGATGTCGAATCAGGCCGGGCAGTCCAACCTGCGCGCGCGGCTGGCCGATGCGGGCATCACGGTGGCGCCGGGCGATCCGGCGCTCAGCGCGATCCTGGACGAGGTCAAGGCGCGCGAGGATCGCGGCTACGCCTATGACGGCGCGCAGGCGAGCTTCGAATTGGTGGCGCGGCGCGTGCTGAACCAGCTGCCGCGATTCTTCGATGTCGAACGCTCGCGCGTGATCTCGGAACGCCGTCGCAACGCGGTCGGCGCGCTGGTGGTCGAATCCGAGGCCGTGGTGACCGTGCTGCTGCCCGACGGCACGCGCACCACCAACTACTACAAGAACGAAAACGCCTCCGACCTGTCCGATGCGGGGCCGTTCAACGCGCTCTCGCGGGCGCTGTCGCTGGATCTGGGACCGTATCAGGCGCATATCGACGGCATGCGGCTGGTGGATTTCAAGGTGCGGATCACCCAGGGCGGCACCGAGGCGGTGACCTGCGTGACCATCGATTCGGCGGATGACGCGGGCAACCACTGGTCCACGGTGGGCGTGTCGGCCAACATCATCGACGCCGCGTTCGAGGCGTATCTGGACGCCATCACCTGGAAGCTGATCCGCGCCGGGGCGCGCCCGGTGTGAGCGATGCCTGCGCTTCCCTTGTCGAACGCGGCGATCCGGACCGGTTCGCGGCGACCATGGCCGCGCCACCCGCGCTGCGCGCGCGGCTCTGGCCGCTCTACGCCTTCAACCTGGAGGTCGCGCGCGCCCCGTGGCTGACCGCCGAGCCGCTGATCGCCGAGATGCGGCTGCAGTTCTGGACCGACACGCTGACCGAGGCTGCGGGCGATGCCCCTCCGCGCGCGCATGAGGTCGCCGCCCCGCTGACCGAGGTCATCCGCGCCCAGGCCCTGCCTACGGCGCCGCTGCATGCCCTGATCGAGGCGCGCAAGCACGACATCGCGCGCGCGGCCTTCACCGACGCGGGCGCGCTGCTGGGCTATATCGACGCCACCGCGGGCGGGCTGATGCTGAGCGCCGCGCGGCTGCTGGGCGCGGGGGACGGCGCCGAGGCGCCGATCCGTGCGATGGGCCGCGCCGCGGGGCTGGCCAACTGGCTGGCGGCGGTTCCTGCATTGCGCGCC
>PUOA01000274.1 GCA_003551925.1 Paracoccaceae bacterium | reverse complement strand
CCCAGCAGCTCCTGGATCGCGCGCAGATCGTCACCTGCGGCCAGCAGATGCGTGGCGAAGGAATGACGCAACGCGTGCGGCGTGGCGCTGGCGGGCAGGCCCAACTGCAGCCGCGCGCGTTCAAGCACCGCCGCCACGTGCCGGCGCGACAGCGCGCCTCCGCGCGCGGCGCGGAACAGCGGCCCGCCCGCGGGCAGCGGGTGCGGACAGGCGCGGGCGTAGCGCGCCACCAGATCGCGCGCCACGGGCAGCGCCGGGACCAGCCGCATCCGCCCGCCCTTGCCGGTGATGCGCAGCACCTCGGGCAGGTCATGCGCGGCCCCGGTCAGCGCCAGCGCCTCGGACACGCGCAGCCCCGAGCCCCACAGCAGCGCCAGCACAGCCCCGTCGCGCAGCCCCTGCCACGCGTCGCGGTGCTGCAGCGGCATGGCGTCAAGGACGGCGCCCGCATCCTCGGCGCTCAGCGGACGCGGCAGGCTGCGCGGAATGCGCGGCGCCCGCGCGCTCAGCAGCGCGGTGACGTCGATCCCCGCCGCCTCGGCCGCCCAGCGCGCGAAGTTGCGCACCGCCGACAGCCGCCGCGCCAGCGTCCGCGCCCCGGCGCCGCGCGCGCGCTCATGCGCCATCCAGGCGCGCATGTCGGACGCCGTGAGCTCGGCCAGCGTGGCGATCCCGCCCGCGCCGCCGCGATGCGTGCTCCAGAATGCCAGAAACCCGGCGACATCGGCGCGGTAGGCCTCAAGCGTGTTCGCAGAGGCACCTTCGACTGCGCGCGTGCGACGCCAGCGCGCCAGCGCGTCCCGCAGCTCCGGGGCGACAAGCCCGGCCGGGTCGCTCACGACAGCCAGCGCCGCATCGAGCGTTCGAACACCCCGGCAAAGAAGCTCAGCAGATCGGTCCCCTGGCCGGGTCGGAACAGGTCCGGGTCCACCGCGCCCATCACCAGCATCCCGGCCATGCGCCCGCGCCCCAGATCGAGCTTCATCACCGCCTCGGACTGCAGCGCGTCCACGTCGGCGCCATAGAGCCGGTCGCTGCGCGGAATGTCGGTGCGCAGCACCACCGAGCGCGGCGTGCCGGTGCGGCCGTGGCGCATATAGGCGTCGATGAAGCCGGGCTCGACCACGCGCAGCACGTTGCCGATGCGCTCCAGCGCCGGGTCGCCGCCGGGTTCGGTGCTTTCCAGCACCAGCCGGATCGCGTCGATCCGCAGGATCTCGGCCACGTCGGTGCCCAGCGCGCTCAGGAACGCCTCGAACTTGTCGGGGTCGAGCATGCGCAGCACGGCGCGGTGGATCTGGTTGGTCCCCGACAGGTTGTCATAGGCCGCCGCGATCACCGCGCGGTGCGACTCTTCCAGCCGGTCGAGCCGTGCCTCCAGCCGCTCCATGGCCAGTCCGCGCAGGTCGACGATATTGCCGCCCATCTGCGCCTCGCTGGTGGTGATGAGCGCGCGCATCACGTCGCGATCGTCAAGAATCAGGCCCGGATCGTCCATGATCCGGGCGCGCGTTCCATCCCCCAGCCCCGCGGGTTTCGCGTTGGTGTTCATTGCCCTGACTGCCCCGGTTTGCCTGCGGTTTTATGATTTGCGGGCAGTATACGCCAATTCAGACGATTTTTTGACCGGTTTTTTCCCAGTCGCTGAGGAATTTCGCCAGCCCCGCATCGGTCAGTGGATGCAGCGCCAGTTTGTGGATCACCTCGGGCGGCGCGGTCATCACGTCGGCGCCGATCCGGGCCACATCGGCCACATGGTTCACCGAGCGCACCGAGGCCGCGAGGATCTCGGTCTCGAAGCCGTAATTGTCGTAGACCTGCCGGATATCGCCGATCAGCTCGACCCCGTCGAGGTTGATGTCGTCGAGCCGCCCGATGAAGGGCGAGATGAAGCTCGCCCCCGCCTTCGCCGCCAGCAGCGCCTGCGTGACCGAGAAGCACAGCGTCACGTTGACCATCTTGCCCTCGCCCGTCAGCACCTTGCACGCCTTCAGCCCGTCCCAGGTCAGCGGCAGCTTGACGGTGATGTTGGGCGCGATCCCGGCCAGCTTGCGGCCTTCGGTGATCATCGCGTCGGCCTCGGTGGCCACCACCTCGGCCGAAACGGGGCCGTCCACAAGCTCGCAGATTTCCCTGGTGACCTCGGTGATGTCGCGGCCCGATTTCAGGATCAGCGACGGGTTGGTGGTCACGCCGTCGACCATTCCCAGCTCGTTGAGCTCGGCGATCGCGGCGACATCGGCGGAATCGACAAAGAACTTCATGGCGGGGCCCCTTCGGCTTGCGGCATGTTTCCGGGCGCGTCATACCTCAACCCCCCCGCGCCGCAAACCCCCGATCGCCCGCCATGCACGCCACCGCGCCCGATGACAGCTTCGCCGAAGGCACGCCGCTGGCGGTGCTGACCACGCAGCCCATCGACCGCGCGCTGGATTACCGCGCACCCGAAGGCGGCGCGCACACCGGCGCGCTGGTCGAGGTGCCGCTGGGTCCGCGCCGCGTGCCGGGCGTCGTATGGGGGCCGGCCGAAAGCGGGTTGCCGCCCGCGAAGCTGCGCGCGGTGCTGCGCGTGCTCGACGCGCCGCCGCTGCGCGCCGAGCTGCGCGCATTCCTCGCCCGCGCGGCGGACTACACCATGACGCCGCTGCCGGCGATGCTGCGCCTTGCGCTACGCGTGCCGGGGCTGGGCGATGGCCCGGCGATGCGCAAGCTGCTGCGCGCCGGGTCAGAACCGCCCGCGCGGATGACCGATGCGCGCCGCCGGGTGCTGGAGGCGCTCGCCGGCTGGGGCGGCGCCGCGCTCACGCCCGGCGAGCTGTCCGCCGCCGCCGGCGTCAGCCACGGGGTGCTGCGCGCGATGGTCGCCGCCGGCGCGCTGCTGGAGCTCGACGCCCCGCGCGACCAGCCTTTCCCGCGTCTGGACCCCGCGCGCGCCGGCGCCACGCTCAGCCCCGATCAGGCGGCGGCGGCGGCGGCCCTGCGCGCCAGCGTCGCCGCCGGGGGCTACGCGACGACGCTGCTGAAGGGCGTCACCGGTTCGGGCAAGACCGAGGTGTATCTGGAGGCGGTCGCCGAAACGCTGACGCGCGGCCAGCAGGCGCTGGTGCTGCTGCCCGAGATCGCGCTCACCGGCGCGTTCCTGTCGCGGGTGGAGGAGCGCTTCGGCGCGCGCCCCGCCGAGTGGCATTCGGGCGTCACCCAGACCGAACGCCGCCGCGTGTGGCGGATGCTGGGCGAGGGTGGCGCGCAGCTGGTGGTGGGCGCGCGTTCGGCGCTGTTCCTGCCGTTCCGCGATCTGGGCCTGATCGTGATCGACGAGGAACACGACAGCTCCTACAAGCAGGAGGACGGCGTCCTGTATCATGCGCGCGACATGGCCGTGCTGCGCGCGTCGATGGCCGGGGCGCAGGTGGTGCTGGCCTCGGCCACGCCGTCGCTGGAAAGCTGGGCGAATGCCGAAGCCGGGAAATACGCGCGGCTGGACCTGCCAGCGCGCTTCGGCGCCAGCGTCCTGCCCGACATGCGCGCGATCGACCTGCGCGGAGAGGATCTGCCGTCGGGGCGCTGGATCTCGCCCACGCTGGAGCGCGCGGTCAGGGCGCGGCTGGCGGCGGGGGAACAGGCGCTGCTGTTCCTCAACCGCCGCGGCTATGCGCCGGTGACGGTGTGCCGCGCCTGCGGGCACCAGATCGGCTGCGACGACTGCGACGCGCGCATGGTCGAACACCGCTTCCTGCGCCGGCTGGTCTGCCACCAGTGCGGGGCCAGCAAGCCCATCCCCGACGCCTGCCCCGCCTGCGGGGTCGAAGGGCGCCTTGCCGCCATCGGCCCGGGCGTCGAGCGGCTGGAGGAAGAGGCGCGCGCCGTGTTCGAGGACGCCCGCATCCGCGTGCTGTCATCGGACCTGTTCACCACCGCCCGCGCGCTCAAGGCCGAGGTGCAGGCCATCGCCGATGGCGAGGCCGACATCATCATCGGCACGCAACTGGTTGCAAAGGGGCACAATTTCCCCAACCTCACGCTGGTGGGCGTGATCGACGCCGATCTGGGGCTGCAGGGCTCGGACCTGCGCGCGGCCGAGCGCTGCTTTCAGCTGGTCCGCCAGGTGGCCGGCCGCGCGGGCCGCGCCGGGCAGCCGGGGCTGGCGCTGGTGCAGACCAGCGCGCCCGAACACCCGGTGATCCGCGCGATCCTGTCGGGCGATGACGAAGGCTTCTGGCGCGCCGAGGCCACCGCCCGCCGCGCCGCCGGCAGCCCGCCCTTCGGTCGCATGGCGGGGATCATCCTGTCGGGCACCGACCCCGATGCGGTGCTGGCGCTGGGCCAGGCGCTGGCGCGCAGCGACGGCCCGCTGCGTGACGCCGGCGCGCGCGTCTACGGCCCCGCGCCCGCCCCCATTGCGCGCATCCGCGGCCGCCACCGGATGCGCCTGCTGGTCACCGCCGCGCGCGAGGTCCGGCTGCAACCCGCGCTGCGCGCCTGGCTCGCGCCGCACCGTGTCACCGGCGATCTGCGGCTGAGCGTTGACATCGACCCGCAGAGCTTCTTCTGATCGGAGCCGCCATGAGCCACGTGATGTTCTACCACCTGACCCGCCGCCCGCTGGAGGCCACGCTGCCCGCGCTGCTGGAGCGCGCGCTGCAGGCCGGCTGGCGCGTGGTGGTGCGCGGGACGGATGACGCGCGGCTCGACTGGCTGGACGAAAAGCTCTGGCTCGGCGCCGAGGACGGTTTCCTGCCCCACGGTCGCGCCGGCGGGCCGCATGACGCCGACCAGCCGGTGCTGCTGACCGCCGGGGCGGAGATACCCAACGCCGCGCGCTGCCTGATGGCCATCGACGGCGCCGAGGTCTCGCCCACCGAGGCCGCGCAGCTTGACCGCCTGTGCATCCTGTTCGACGGCCACGACGACGCGGCCGTGGCCCAGGCCCGCGCGCAGTGGACTGCACTCACCGGCGCAGGGCTCGGCGCGCAATACTGGTCCGAGGAAAGCGGCCGCTGGGCGATGGCGCGCGAACGCAAGCCCGCGCCGCGCTGAGCGGCACCGCCGGCACCGCCCGGACGCGGAATGGCCCCGCGCGCGGCACCCGCGCGCCCCGCAGGTGCCACAGTTTCACGCTGTCATGCTCGGACACCGGAAAGGAGCCACGCCATGCCCACCGACCCGACCCAACGCACCGCGCCCCCGCACAGCGATACGGTCCGCCGCCCGCGACCCGCCCGCCCCTGCCTCAGCGCCGATCCGCGCCCCGGCCACCCGCGCAACGCGCACAAGCACGCCGCCTACCGCTTCACCGACTGGGCGATGATCTGAGCCCGCACCGGCGACGCTCCGCCCATGCCGCCCGCGCGCATGATTTCGTGCTGGACGTGCCGGTGCGGCTGTGGCGATAGTTGTGCCATGCAAAGCGCGGCAGGGCGCGCACGGCACAGCAGGAGATCCCATGTCGTTCAGGTCACGCGCCCCTTTGCGCCTCACCGCCACGTTGGCGCTGGTGGCCGCGCTCGCTGCCTGCGGCGGCGGCAGCCCCGACGTGGCATCGCGCGCCGCACCCGCCTCGGCGGCGCTCTACCCCGGCGAGACGCCCGAGATGCGCCGCATGATCCGCCGCGCCGCCGCCGAGCACGATATCCCCGAGCGGCTTCTGCACCGCGTCATCCAGCGCGAAAGCGACTACCGCCCGCGCGCGCGCAACGGCCCCTACTGGGGGCTCATGCAGATCAAGGTGCAGACCGCGCGCACCATGGGCTTTCGCGGCGCGCCCGAGGAGCTGCTGAACCCCGAGGTGAACCTGCGCTACGCCGGCCGCTACCTGCGCGGCGCGTGGCTCGTGGCCGATGGCGACATCGACCGGGCGGTGATGTGGTATGCACGCGGCTACTACTATGAGGCCCGCAACCGCTGCATGCTGCGCGAAACCGGCCTGTTGAACCGCGAGATCCGCCGCGATTGCGACGCGCGGCGTGGGCGTCGGAGCTGACCCGCGCTCAGCCACCCGCGCCGCGCAGTGGTGCGCGCCGTCCGGCACCGATCGGCACAGGCACGGCGCGCGGCCCGGTCAGCACCGCGATCCCGCGCGGCACCAGCGCGGCGATCGCCGGGTCGTCGGCCCACAGCCCGCCCGTATAGGCACCAAAGGCCGGCAGGATCAGATGCGCCTGCCCCACCACAAAGGCCCGCCGCGCCACCCCGGCAAGGCGCAGTTTCGGGTGGTAATGCCCGGATATGTCCGGCCCCTGCCCGGCTTCGGCGATGTGGCGCAGGGCGATCCCGGCGAGCGACAGCTCGGGCGCGCCGGTGGGGTCGTGGTTGCCGGCGATTTCCGCGCAGTGCCACGTGCGGCGCAGCGTGTCCCACAGCGCGCGGTCCTGGGGCGGCAGCGCGGCGGCGGCGGCGGTGTCGTCAAACGTGTCGCCCAGCAGGAGCAGCCGTGCGGGGTCGGTGGCGCGGGCCTCGGCCATCAGGCGGCTGAGCGTGTCGCGCGTCTCGAACGGCGGCAGCAGCGCGCCGCCGCGCCGCGCCATCCGCTCGGACTTGCCCAGATGCAGGTCGGCGACGATCAGCGCGCGCTCGGCCGGCCACCACAGCGCGCCCGAGGGGCGCGCGGCGAAGATGTGGCCGGCAAAACGGACAGGACAGGCGCTCATGCCCGCTTGGTGACGCGGTTTTCGTCCGGGGGCAAGGTCTCGGGCGGCGCGAGGCCCGCTTCGGCCATCAGCCGCGCGGCCTCTTCCTCGACCAGCCGTTCATGGCCCTGCCCGCGCACGGGGATGCGCCCGGCCTCGAGCAGCAGCGGCGCGGCAAGCGGGGTGACGTGGCGCGCGCGGGCGTGGAGCACGCGCGGGCGGTCGCGCAGCATCGCCTCGATCCGGCCGAAATCGACCAGCCCGCGCTGCGCCTCGGTCCGGGTGACGCGCATCAACAGGTGATCGGGATCGAAGCGGCGCAACGTGTCATAGACGATGTCGGACGAAAACGTCGCCTGCTTGCCCGATTTGCGCTGCCCCGGCAGGTTGCGCTGCAACAACCCCGCCACCTGCGCCACGGCGCGGAAGCTGCGCTTCATCACCGCGTTTTCGGCCAGCCACTCGTCAAACCCCGCGCGCAGGGTGTCGGCGGCCAGCAGCGTCGCCGGATCGGCCACCGGGTCGAGCGACCAGACCAGAAGCGCGCTGTCGGTGCACACGAAGCCCAGCGGCCCGAGGCCCGCATCCTCCATCCGCCGCGTCAGCAACAACCCCAGCGTCTGGTGCGCATTCAGCCCCGCAAAGCCGTAGACGCACAGATACCAGCGCCCGGCGCGGGCAAAGGTCTCGGCCAGCAGCGCGCCGGGTTCGGGCAGGCGCGAGATCGCGCGCTGCAGGCCCAGCCAGTCGCGGATGTCGGGGGGCAGCGCGGCCCAGGCGCCGGGGTCGGCCAGCAGCGCCTCCACCCGGTCCGACAGCTGCAGGGTCGAGGCCATCTTGAGCCCGTTGAACACCGCGATCTTCGGCTCGCGCGCGGGCTGGGGCGTGACCTCGCCCACCATCTCGCGCAGGCGGTCGTAGCGCACGGTCTGCCCGCCGATCAGGAAGGTCTCGCCCGGTGTCAGGCTGGCGGCGAAGGCCTCCTCGATCTCGCCCAGCGGCGCGCGGTTGCCGCGGCGGCGCACCTTCAGCGTCTCGGGGTCGGTGATGGTGCCGATGTTCATCCGGATCAGCCGCGCCGCGCGCGGGTCGCGCAGGCGCCAGTGTCCGCCGACCTGCATCAGGCGTTGCCAGCGGTCATAGGCGCGCAGCGCGTAGCCGCCGGTGGCGCAGAAATCGACGCAGTCGTCGAACGCGGCGCGCGGCAGCGCGGCGTAGGGTCCGGCGCGCGTGACTTCGGCATACAGCGCGTCCGGGTCGAAGGGTCCGGCGCAGGCGGTCAGCAGGATGTGCTGGCACAACACGTCAAGCGGCGCATCGGCGCGCGGGCTGCCATCGAGCGCGCCGTCGCGCACCGCCTGCAGCGCGGCGGTGCATTCGATGACCTCGAACCGGTTGGCGGGCACGATCCGCGCGCGCGAGGGGGTGTCGTAGCGGTGGTTCGCGCGCCCGATCCGCTGCACCAGCCGCTTGATGTTGCGCGGCGCGCCGACCTGGATCACCAGATCCACATCGCCCCAGTCGATGCCCAGATCGAGGCTTCCGGTGCAGACCATCGCGCGCAACTCACCCGCCGCCATCGCCGCTTCGGCGCGCGCGCGGGCCTCGCGCGACAGGCTGCCGTGGTGCAGGCCGATGGGCAGCGTGTCATCGTTGACGGCCCAGAGCGCCTGAAAGAACAGCTCGGCCTGCGCGCGGGTGTTCAGGAACACCAGCGTCAGCCGCGCCGCGCGGATCGCCGCCATCACGTCGCGCGCCGCATAGCGCCCGCCGCCCCCGGCCCAGGGCGGCGGGTCGGTCGTGGCCAGCATCGCCACATCGGGCGCGGGGCCGGGATCGGCGTGCAGCACCCGCGCGCCGCCCATGAAGCGCGCAAGCGCGGGCGGGTACTCGATCGTCGCCGAGAGCCCCGTGCGCACCAACCCCGGCGCGAGCGTCTGCAACCGCGCCACGCCCAGCATCAGCTGATCGCCGCGCTTGCTTTCGGCCAGCGCGTGGATCTCGTCGATGATCACGCGCTTCAGCCCCGCGAATATGCGCGGCGCTTCCTCGTAGGACAGCAGCAGCGCCAGGCTCTCGGGGGTGGTCAGCAGGATCTGCGGCGGGTCCACGCGCTGGCGCGCGCGCTGCGCGGGGCGGGTGTCGCCGGTGCGATCCTCGATCCGCAGATCGAGGCCCAGATCCGCCACCGGGCGCGCCAGATTGCGCGCGATGTCATGCGTCAGCGCCTTCAGCGGCGAGACATAGAGCGTGTGCATGCCCGGATGCGGCCCCGCCACCAGATCGGCCAGCGTGGGCAGGAAGCCCGCCAGCGTCTTGCCGCCGCCGGTGGGCGCGATCAGCAGCGTGTCTGCGTCGCGCGCCTCCAAGAGCGCCAGCTGGTGCGGGTGCGGGCTCCAGCCCTGCGCGGCGAACCAGCGCGCGAGGGGGTCGGGCAGCGTCATTCGGGCAGCATCTCGAGCAGGGTCTCCAACCGGTCGGCCTGTTCGGGCGGCTTGTCGTCGCGGATGCGCGCGATGCGCGGGAACCGCATCGCCACGCCGGATTTGTGGCGGGTGGAGCGGTTGAGGCCCTCGAACGCGACCTCGATCACCTTGTCGGGGCGCACGGCGCGGACGGGGCCGAAGCGCTCGATGGTGTTGGCGCGCACGAAACGGTCGAGCGCGCGGAGTTCCGCGTCGGTGAAGCCGAAATACGCCTTGCCCACCGGCACCAGCGCGTCGCCGTCCCACAGCCCGAAGGTGAAATCCGAGTAATACCCCGACCGCTTGCCGTGCCCGCGCTGGGCATACATCAGCACCGCGTCGACCACCATCGGGTCGCGCTTCCACTTGAACCAGTGCCCCTTGATCCGCCCGGCCAGATAGGGGCTGGCGCGGGGCTTGATCATCACGCCTTCGATCACCGGATGCGGCGGGTCGGCGCGCAGGGCGGCGAGGTCGTCCCAGTTTCCAAAGGGCAGCAGCGGCGAGAGGTCGATGCGCGGGTGGTCGATCGCGGCGACGGCGAATTCCAGCGCCGCGCGGCGCGCGGCGAAGGGCTGCGCGCGCAGGTCGCGGCCCTGCCACAGCATCAGGTCATAGGCGCGCAGCGCGGCGGGGTGGCTCTCCAGCATCCGCGCGCCGACGCCCTTGCGGCCGAGCCGTTTCTGCAGATCGCCGAAGGGGGCGACCGCCGCGCCGCGCCGGATCAGGAGTTCCGCATCCAGCACCCCGTCGAAGCCCAGTGCGGCGATCACGTCCGGGAAGGCGGCCGAGATATCCTCGCCCGTGCGCGAATAGAGCCGGCGCACGCCGCCATCGGCCACCGCCTGCACGCGGATGCCGTCCCATTTCCATTCGGCGGCGAACTCCGCCGGGGGAAGCGCGCGCAGCGCGTCGGGATCGGTGGGCGTGGACAGCATCACCGGGCGGAACGGCGCGCGCGCGGCCGAGGCCGGTTTCGCCGCGCCTTCGGCCCAGGCGAACAGCGCGGTGTAGGGCGGGCTGAGGCCGTGCCAGATCTCCTCGACCTCGGCCAGATCGAGCCCGCCGTAGTCGGCCACCGCCGCGCGCGCGAGCCGCCCCGACACCCCCACCCGCAGCCCGCCGGTGGCGAGCTTGAGGTAAGCGTAGCGCTCGGAGGTGCCGAGGCTGTCGAGCCGCCGCGCCACGATCCCCGGCAGCTCGGCGCGCGACGCCGCCTGCAGCTCGGCCACCAGATCGGGGAGCGACGCGTCGGCGCCGTGCTCGGGCCCCGGCCAGATCAGCGCGATGGTCTCGGCCAGATCGCCGACATGGTCGTAGCTGGCGGCGAACAGCACCTCGTCGGTGCGCTCGGCCACCAGCGCGCGCAGCAGCGTGGGGCGGACGGCGCGCAATTCCAGATCGCCCGTCAACGCCGCCAGCGCCAGCCCGCGCGCGGGGTCGGGCTGGGTGGCGAAGTGGCGCAGCAGGTGCTGTGTCTTGGCGGTGCGGCGCGGGGCGAAGGCCAGATTTTCCAGCAGGCGGGCGAAGGCGCGCATCACTCGGCCTCGTCCTCGTAGCCCACCAGGTTCAGCGGGCGCGCGGCGCGACCGGTGAGCGCGCACCAGCGCAGCAGCGCATCCTCGCGCCCGTGGGTGATCCAGGTCTCGGCGGGGTCCAGTTCGGCGATGGTGGCGGTGAGCTGCGGCCAGTCCACATGGTCCGAGATCACCAGCGGCAGTTCGACCCCGCGCTGGCGGGCGCGCGCGCGGATCTGCATCCAGCCGCTGGCAAAGGCGATCACCGGGTCGGGGAAGCGCTGCGCCCAGGTCGCGGCAAAGGCCGAGGGCGGCGCAAGGATGATCGCGCCCGCGAAATCGCCCTTGCGCCCGCGCGCCACCGTCGCCGGGCGCAGATCACCCAGCGCCACGCCCTGCGCGATGTGGTAGGCGCACAGCCGTTCGAGCGCGCCGTGGAGGTAGATCGGCCCGTCCCAGCCCGCCGCGCGCAGCAGCATGATCACCCGCTGCGCCTTGCCCAGCGCATAGGCGCCGACCAGATGCGCGCGCTCGGGGAACGCCGCGACCGAGGCCAGAAGCCGCGCGATCTCGGCCCCCGGGTCGGGGTGGCGAAAGACCGGCAGGCCGAAGGTGGCCTCGGTCACGAACAGATCGCACGGCACGGGTTCGAACGGCGCGCAGGCGGGGCTGGGGGTGCGCGTGTAGTCGCCGCTGACCACCGCGCGGCCGCCGGGGCCGTCGATGACCACCTGCGCCGAGCCCAGCACGTGGCCGGCGGGGACGAAACGCGCGGTCACATCGCCCAGCCGCACCGGGCCGTCGGCGGCCTGCTGCGCGCCGGCGAAATCGGCGCCGTAGCGGATCGCCATGATGTCAAGCGTCTGCGCGGTGGCCAGCACCGCGCCGTGGCCGGCGCGGGCGTGATCGGCGTGGCCGTGGGTGATCAGCGCGCGCGGCACCGGGCGCACCGGGTCGATGAAGAACTCACCCGCGGGGCAGAACAGCCCTTCGGGACGGTATTCCAGCATCTGCGCGGCGGTGTTCACGGTTTCGGCTCCCATGCCGTGCAGGTAGCGGCGCGCGCGGCGGGTGCAAGGGAGGAAGCGCCCGCCCATGAAGGGGCGGGCGGGCGCTGCCCGTGCCAGAGCACGGGCGGTCACACGGTTTCGAGGTAGAGCTCCAGCACCGCCTGCGGATCGAGCCCGGCGATGTCGCGCATCTCCTGCCGCTTGGTGCGGGCCATGTTGTCGATCAGATCGGGCGGAAAGATGCGGGCGACCTGCGGGCAGGTCTCGAACGCGGCGAGCGCGCCTGCCCAGTCGGCGGGCAGCTGCGGCAGGTCCTGTGCATAGGCGTTGCCGGTCAGCGGCGCGGGGGGATCGAGCGCGTCCTCGATGCCATCGAGCGCGGCGCCGAGCACGGCGGCGATCATCAGATACGGGTTGATGTCGCCCGCGGCGACGCGGTGCTCGATCCGCCGGGCCTTGGAATTGCCGGCGGGGATGCGCAGCGCGGCGGTGCGGTTCTCATAGGCCCAGCCGATGCCGGTGGGCGCATGCGCGCCGGGGACCAGCCGCGCATAGCTGTTGGCGTGCGGCGCGAACAGCAGCGTCGCGCCCGGCATCGCCGCCAGACACCCCGCCACCGCGTGGCGCAGCATGTCGGTGCCGCGCGGGCCGCCATCGTCGAACAGGTTGCGCCCGTCCGTGTCCAGCAGCGAGAAATGCAGATGCAGCCCGTTGCCCGGCTGGTCGGCATAGGGCTTGGCCATGAACGAGCCCGCAAAGCCGTGCTTGCGCGCAAGCCCCTTGAGCAGTTGCTTGAACAGCCAGGTGTCGTCGGCCATGCGCATCGCGTCGGGGCCGTGGGCGAGGTTGATCTCGAACTGGCCCGGCCCGGCCTCGGAGCTGGCGGCGTCGGCGGCGATGCCCATCGCGGCGCAGGCGTCGTAGAGGTCGTTGAAGAAGCCGTCGAAGGCATCGAGCGCGCGCAGCGCCAGCGTATCGGCGCCGCTGTAGTGCCGCCCCGACACCGGCGAGGGCGGCGGGGAAAACCCGGCGCCCGCGTCGTCGATCAGATAGAATTCAAGCTCGGTCGCCACCACCGGGGTGATCCCGCGCGCGCGGTAGCGGTCGAGCACGCGGGCAAGCGCGTGGCGCGGGTCGCCCGCGAAGGGGCGGCCGTCATCGTGGAACATCCAGATCGGCAGCAGCCCGGCCTGCGGGGTCAGCCACGGCACCGGCATCAGCCCGCGCTCGGTCGGGCGCAGCACGCCGTCGGCGTCGCCGGTGTCGAACAGCAGCGGGCTGCCCTCGATGTCATGGCCCCAGATATCGAGGTTGAGCGCCGAGAACGGGAACCGCGCGCCGTCGGTCATCAGCTTCCCGGCCGAAGCAACGGGCAACCGCTTGCCCCGCGCCTGCCCGTTCAGGTCAGACGCGGCGATGCGGATGTTGCGCAGTTCGGGGAAGTCCGACAGCCAGTCGTGCATCGATCACCTGATATATTGCGGCCGGAAGCGGATGCGCTGGCGGCGTTCGCGCGGAAGATGCCGGTTCAGCCGGCGGTTGACCAGCCCGAAGCCGACGATGATCACCAGCGTCAGCGCGATGAAATACGCCGCCACCAGCGGGTAGGCGATGAACGGGTTGAAGGTCTGGTCGACGAAATAGCGCGCGTAATAGAACGCCTCGCCCGATTGCTGGCGCGCGGGGAAGGCCGACAGGAACACCAGCGTGGTGGAGTGCGTCAGAAAGATCGCCTCGTTGGTGTAGCTGGGCCAGGCGAGCCGCAGCATGTTGGGCCAGGTCACGCGGCGGAACTTGGCGAACCCGCTCAGGCCGTAGGCGTCGGCGGCCTCCAGATCGCCCTTCGGGATCGCGCGCAGCGCGCCCACGAACAGCTCGGCCGAATAGGCGGTGGTGTTCAGGATCAGCACGAACAGCCCGCCCACCTGCGCGGTGGTCAGCGCGCGTGTTTCCACCGTGAGCGTGGTGAAGCCGAGCGGGATGTCGATCCCCGCGCGCGGCAGCAGCACGAACATCGAGTAGAAAAAGAAGAACTGGATGAACAGCGGCGAGCCGCGGAAGAAGAAGATGAATGCCCCCGCGGGACGGCTGAGCCACGGGTTTTCGCTGACCTTCATCAGCGCCACGCCGGTGGCGAGGAAGAACCCGATCCCCACCGCGAGCACCGCGAAATAGATGTTCCACATCAACCCGCCGCCGATCAGGAAGAGCTGGTCGCAGAAGGTGATGTCCAGCCCGCGCGGCAGGAGGTTTTCGCCGTAAGCGCGCCCCAGCGGACGCAGGAAGTAGGCCTCGAAGCTCTCGGCGCAGGTTCTCATGCCGCCGCCCCGCGGCGCAGGCGCGCGCCCTCGGCGGTGGCCTGGCCGCGCGACAGCCGCGTGCTCAGCGCGCCGAAGCCGCGCTCGCTGAGCCATGTCAGGAACAGGTAGAACAGCAGCAGCACCAGGAAGTACCACACCCGCCAGTCAGGGTGCGGATAGGTTTAGAGCGAGGTCTTGGCCCCGCCGAGTTCGCGCGCCCAGAACACCACGTCCTGAATGCCCAGCAGGAACAGCAGCGGCGTGGCCTTGATCAGGATCTGCCAGATGTTCGACAGCCCCGGCAGCGCGAAGATCCACATCTGCGGCAGCACCACGCGGCGGAACGCCTGGGCGCGGGTCATGCCGTAGGCCTCGGCGGTTTCGACCTGCGCGTGCGGAACCGCGCGCATCGCGCCGTAAAGCGTGTTGGCCACGAAGGCGCCGAAGACCAGCGCGAACGCCACGCAGGCCATCGAAAACGCGTAGACGTTGCGCGCCCAGGCGCTGGCGCCCACGGGGGGCATCTTGGCCTCGCGGCAGACGATGAAATCGTTGCCCTGCCGCACCGGCTGGTCCCAGTCGGGGCAGTTGATCTGGTGCAGCACCCATTCGATCCCCTGCCCCAGCGCGATGGGCACGAACAGGAAGAACACGATATCGGGCACGCCGCGGATCAGGTTCACATAGCCGCGCCCCAGCAGGTTCACCGGCGCGAAACTCGAGCGCAGCGCCAGCGCGCCCAGCAGTCCCATTCCCAGCGCCAGCGGCGCCACGATCGCCAGCAGCAGCATCACCACGAAGAACGAGCGGTAGAACGCCAGATGCGTCCCGCTTGTCAGGTAGCAGGCGAACCACTGCCAGTCGGGCAGGATCGACGGATCGGCGCAGAATTCGAACATGGCGCCCCCGCGCAAGCGGGGCGAGGCGCGCGGCCCCGCCCCCGAGCCCGTGCGGGCCTCAGAAGGTCGGCGTGTCCTCGCCGAACCACTCGATCAGCAGTTCGTTGAGCGAGCCGTCTTCCTTCATCTCGGAGATCACCGCGTCGAAGGTCGCGCGCAGTTCGTCGTCGCTCTGACGCAGCCCCATGCCGACGCCGCCGCCGATATGCATCGGCTCGCCGATGAATTCCAGATCGGACGACTCCTCGACAATCGGACGCAGGAAGTCGCCATCGGCCAGCACCGCGTCGGCCTCGCCGGCGCGGACGGCGGCGATGGTTTCATCGGGGGTGGGGAACTCCAGCAGGTCGGCGTCGGTTTCGGCAACATAGCCCGCCTGCACGGTGTTCGACTGGGTGGCGATGACACCGTTGTCGATCACCGACGGGTCGGTGCCGATCAGCGCGGCGTAGCGCGAGGGGTCGGGCTCCTTGTAGTTCTGGGTGAAGGAAATCACCTCCTGCCGGGCTTCGGTGATGCTCATGCCCGCGATGATGGTGTCATAGTTGCCGGCAACCAGGTTGGGGATGATCGTGTCCCAGTCGTTGAGCACCCATTCGCAGGTCAGCCCGGCGCGTTCGCACATCGCGTTGCCAAGGTCGATCTCGAAGCCTTCGAGCTCGTTGTTGTCGTTGATGAAGTTGAACGGCGGGTAGGCGCCTTCGGTGCCCATGCGCACCACGTCGTCGGCCAGCGCCCCCGAGGCCATGAGCGCCAGTGCGGCAGTGGCGAGTGTCAGCTTTTTCATCGTTTGCTCCCTGGGTTGGATAGAGGTCTTCAGGCCGGTTCGGTGGCCCGAAGGAACTGTTTCAGCCGCGCCGTCTGCGGCGCGCCGAAGATGGCATCGGGGGGACCTTCCTCCTCGATGCGGCCGTGATGCAGGAACACCACGTGATTGGCAACATCCGCGGCCAGATGCATGTCATGGGTGACGATCAGCATGGTGCGCCCTTCGGCGGCCAGCGCCTTGATCACCCGGATCACCTCCTGCTCCAGCTCGGGGTCGAGCGCCGAGGTCGGCTCGTCGAACAGAAGCGCCATCGGCTCCATGCACAGCGCCCGCGCGATGGCGGCGCGCTGCTGCTGGCCGCCCGACATCTGCGCGGGGTAGACATCGGCCTTGTCGGCGATGCCGACCTTGGCCAGCAGGGCGCGGGCGCGGGTCTCGACCTCCTCGCGCGGCTGGCGCAGCACGGTGACCGGCGCCTCCATCACGTTCTGCAGCACGCTCATGTGCGCCCAGAGGTTGAAGCTCTGGAACACCATCGACAGGTTGGTGCGCATCTTCGTGACCTGCGCGCGGTCGGCGGGCTGGCGGGCGTGGCCCGTGCCGCGCCAGCGCACCGGGTCGCCGTTGAACACGATTTCACCCTGCTGGCTGTCCTCGAGCAGGTTGCAGCAGCGCAGCAGCGTCGACTTGCCCGACCCCGACGAGCCGATCAGCGCCACCACGTCACCGCGCCCGGCGCGGATGTCGACGCCCCTGAGCACCTCGAGCGTGCCGTAGCTCTTGTGGAGCTTGCGAATATCGATGATCGGCGTGCCGGGCGCGGGAGTTCCGGGCGCGGGTGTGCCGGGCGCGGGGGTGCCGGGCGCGGGTGTGCTGGGCGCGGGTGTGCTGGGCGTGTCGGGCATGGCCACCTGTCATGTGCGGCGGGTTTCACCGAATAGGCCGCAAAGTCGGACCAAATGCAATCCTGCGCGTGTGCGCGGTGCCGTGAAACGGCGCAACTGCCGTTTCGCTGCGCAGACGTTGCGCTGCGCGCCGCGTGCGGTATGCAGTGGCGTCGCCATGTCCAGGGAGGCCGCATCATGCCCACGCTTTTCGATCACATTGCCGTCGCCGCCGAGACCTTGCACGACGGCGCCGCAGCGGTGGAAGCGGCGCTCGGCGTGCCGCTGGACCCGGGCGGCGCGCACGCGTTGATGGGCACGCACAACCGGCTTCTGGCGCTGGGACCCGGCGCGTATCTCGAGGTCATCGCCATCGACCCCGCCGCCGCGGCGCCGGTGCATCCGCGCTGGTTCGATCTCGATCGTTTCGCCGGTCCTGCGCGCCCGCAGTGCTGGATCGCGCGCGCAGATGATCTGGACCGCGCGCTTGCTGTCGCGCCGCCCGGCACCGGCCGGCCGCTGGAGTTCGCGCGCGGCGATCTGCGCTGGCGCATGGCGGTCCCCGAAGATGGCCGCCTGCCCTTCGACAACCGCTTCCCGGCGCTGATCGAATGGCAGGGCACGGGCCACGCCGCCGACCGGTTGCCGCCGCGCGGTTGCGCGCTCGAGCGGCTGGTGCTGATCCACCCCGACGCCCCTGCCCTGCGCGCCGCGCTCGGCGCGCTGATGGCCGATGCGCGGATCGTGATCGAGCCGGGCGAGACGCCGGGGATGGTCGCCGAGATCGCCACCCCGCACGGCGTGCGGCGGCTGGAATGACGCCTGCAAGCGTCCCGTCCGCACCGCGTGCCCGGCAGCTGGCTGGCTGACCGGATGCCCTACGCCTCGGCCACCAGCGCGGGGGGTTTGGGCCCGCCGGTCGCCCAGTCCAGCAATTCGACCGTGTGCACCACCGGCACCTCGGTGCCGCTGCCGATCTGCATCATGCAGCCGATGTTGCCGGCGGCGATCACGTCGGGCGCCTTCGCCTCGAGCGTCTCCACCTTGCGTGCCTTCAACTCCCCCGAGATCTCGGGCTGCATCAGGTTGTAGGTTCCGGCCGAACCGCAGCACAGATGCGCGTCGCGCGGCTCCACGACCTCGAACCCGGCCTGGCTGAGCAACGTCCTGGGGTGGGTCTTGATCTGCTGGCCGTGCTGGAGCGAGCACGCCGAGTGATAGGCCACGCGCAGCCCCCGATCGGTGCCCTCGGGCAGGCCGAGCTTCATCAGCACCTCGGACACGTCCATCGCGATGCCGGCCACCGCCGCGGCCTTGTCGGCCATCGCGGCGTCGGTGCGGAACATGTGGCCGTAATCCTTGACCGTGGTCCCGCAGCCCGAGGTGTTGATGACCACCGCATCAAGCCCTTCGCCCGTCATCTCGGCGTGCCAGGCGTCGATGTTGCGCGCGGCACTGGCGTGGCTCTCGGCGCTCTTGCCCATGTGATGCGTGAGCGCGCCGCAGCAGCCCTGCCCGTGGGCGATCACCACCTCGGCGCCCAGCCGGGTCAGCAGCCGAATGGTGGCGTCGTTGATGTCGGTGTTGAGCGCGCGCTGCGCACAGCCGGTCAGCAGCGCGACCCGCAGCTTCCGCGCGCCCTGCGGCGCGAACACCTGCGGGTCGTCGTTGCGGCTGACCGGCGGGAT
>PUOA01000162.1 GCA_003551925.1 Paracoccaceae bacterium | reverse complement strand
CCGAAGCCGAGATGCACTTCGGGCACGACGCCTGTTTACAAGTGCTCTCTTTGCACTATGAATTCATAATGAAAGGCTGCGCCACCAAGTCAACCCTGAAATTCCCCGGAAGCGCTTGCGCGAGGCAAAAGTGTCGACAATCCAGTCGCCCGGATCTGCCCGCGCATGCCGGGGGCAGCGGCGGCGGATCGCTTGGGCAGCGCCGGTTCACGGCAGGCCCGACCCCTTTGCTGCTTGAAGCGTGACGATGCGCCCTGACGCGGATCGGTCGGCCCGGTGATGACGGGCGCGCAGACATGATCCGGGGACGTTTGAGCTGCGACTGCGCAAGCCGCCGAGATGGTCGACCGCCGCCCGGACTGGTCGCCCGGGCGCAACCCTGTGGCAAACGCGCCAACAAGCAGCTTCGCGTTAGACGTTGGAATATCAGGAAATAAGGCGCTCTTTCAGACGCCCGCCAGAGGTGCCGCGAATTTTTGGCTTGCGCGAAGCGCTTCAACAGGTGTTAGCTGCGTGCATTCATAATTCATCCTGCGGGACTGTGAGGGAGATGCGAGACCATGGGTGACAAGACCGGCGCCTGTAACCGCGCACGCGGCAAGCTGGAGGACGGTAGCTTTCTGGCCGACCTCGGCCGCCGGGTGGCGATTCCGACCGAAAGCCAGATCCTCGAACGCAAACCGGAGCTCTACCGCTATCTGACCGACGAAATCGGCCCTTCCTTCGACCGCATGGGCTATTCCTGGCGCATCTTCGACAATCCGATGCCCGACCGCGGCCCGGTGCTGCTGGCCGAACGGATGGTCGACGCCTCCAAGCCCACCGCGTTGATCTATGGTCATGGCGATGTTGTCCGGGGACTGGACGAGACATGGTCCGAGGGTCTGAGCGCCTGGAAGCTGACCGAGGACGGCGATCGCGTGTACGGTCGCGGGACTGTTGACAACAAGGGGCAGCACTCCATCGCGATGAGCGCCGCAGAGGCCGTCGCGGAGGAGAATGGCGGCGAACCGCGCGCGAACATGAAGTTCATCATCGAGACCGGTGAAGAACAGGGGTCTCCGGGGCTTCAGCAGATCCTGCATGAAAACCGCGAGGCCTTTGCGGCGGATGTCTTCATCGGGCTGGACGGACCGCGCATGTCCTTCGGCTGCATGGACCTGACGCTGGGCTGTCGCGGCGGCTTCCGTTTCGACCTGATCGTCGATCTGAACCGAAAGGGCGGGCTGCATTCAGGCCATTGGGGCGGCGTTCTGCCCGATGCCGGGATCATCCTCGCGCAGGCGCTGGCCTCGATCACCACTCCGAAGGGCAAGATCCTGATCGACGAGTGGGTTCCGGATCACGTTCCCGAAGCGGTGATGGAAGCGGCAAAGAACCTGCGTGTCGATCATGTCGAGGGAATGCCCGATCCTGACCCGGACTGGGGCGAGACGACCCTGACCCGGGCCCAGAAGGTCTATGCCTGGACAAGCTTCATCATCCTTGCATTCCAGACCGGCAATCCTGACAATCCGGTCAACTCGGTGCCCTCGACGGCAAAGGCGGCCTGCCAGATCCGCCACACGGTCGATGTTCCTGTCGAAAACCTGCTGGCCGGACTGCGCCGCCATCTCGACGAGAACGGCTTCGGCATGGTTCGGATAGAGCCCACGCGCGACCGCGAGCAATTCGCACCCTCGCGCACCGACCCAACCGACCCATGGGTACAGTGGATCGCCGCCTCGGTCGAGCGCACCACCGGCACCCCGCCCAACATCAAGCCATGCTCGGCCGGGTCGAACCCCTCGGAGATGTTCAAACAGGAACTGGGCACCCCGGTGATCTGGATCCCGCACTCCTATAGCGGTTGCAATCAGCACGGGCCGAACGAGCACGGGCTGAAGTCGCTCTTCGGCGAGGGACTCGAAGTCATGGCCGGCCTGTTCTGGGATCTGGGTGATCATCCCGGTTCGTAATGCACCGAACCGCCCCTTGCGACTGCAAGGGGCGGTGCCGGACGATCGGCGCGGCCCGGGGTCGCGCACTGCGTAACAGGAGCTTCCATGCCGCATAGTGGCCGTCACTTTCTGCAGATTCCAGGTCCGACCAACACGCCGCTGCCCGTTCTTGCCGCGATCGCCAGGCCAACCATCGATCACCGCGGCCCCGAGTTTCAGGCGCTCGCACAAAGTATCCTGGCCGACATCGGTAGTGTCTTCGGTGCAGCCGGTCCGGTGGTCATCTATCCGGCCTCGGGCACCGGAGCGTGGGAGGCGGCGCTGGTCAACACATTATCGCCCGGCGACCGCGTGCTGATGTTCGAGACCGGCTGGTTCGCGACCCTGTGGGACCGCCTTGCCCGGAAGCTGGGGCTGGAGCCGGAATTCCTCGAAGGCGACTGGCGTGGCGGCGTGGAAGCCGACCGCCTCGAAGCGCGGTTGCGCGCAGATGCTGGTCACGAGATACGTGCCGTTGCAGTTGTCCACAACGAGACCTCGACCGGCGTGACCTCCGACATCGCCGCGGTGCGCGCTGCCATCGACGCCGCGAACCACCCCGCGCTGCTGCTCGTCGATACGATCTCGTCACTCGGTTCAGTCGAGTTTCAGCATGACGAATGGGGCGTGGATGTCACCGTCGCCGGCTCTCAGAAGGGGCTGATGCTGCCGCCCGGCCTGTCCTTCAATGCCGTCTCCGAGAAAGCCCGCGCGGCGGCGAAGTCCGCGCGCCTGCCCCGCGCATTCTGGGAGTGGGAAGAGATCCTCGCGGCCAACGAGAACGGGTTCTTTCCCTACACCCCGGCCACCAACATGCTTCAGGGTCTGCGCGTCGCGCTGGACATGTTGGCCAGGGAGGGGATGGATGCCGTCTTCGCCCGCCACAAGCGCGCCGCCGCCGCCACCCGCGCTGCGGTTGCCCATTGGGGCCTCGAAACGCAGTGCAGGGTCGACGCCGAGCACTCCCCGTCGCTGACCGCCGTGCGCCTGCCCGAAGGGCATTCGGCCGACGCGCTGCGCGCCGAAATCCTGGAGCGGTCGAACATGTCGCTGGGCAACGGACTGGGCAAGCTTGCCGACAAGGTGTTCCGCATCGGCCATCTGGGGGACTTCAACGACATCGCGGTCACCGGCGTGATCGCGGGAGTGGAGGCCGGGCTCGCCGCGCGGGACATCCCGCACAAACCCGGCGGGGTCGAAGCCGCCCTTCGCAGCCTTGCCGGCAATGGCTGAGCTCGATACCCTCGCCCTTCCGGGACCCGGTGATTTCGCCGCCGCGCGCGCGCTGTTTCCCGGAGCGCGCGAGCAGACCTATCTCAGCGTCTGCGACCGGGGCATTCTGGGCGATCATACCGTCGCTGCCCTGCAGGGATACCTTGCAGCGATGCAGGGCACGCGACTGCAGCGCCGCGACTACGAAGCGGTGGTCGAGGACACCAAGGCGCGTTTTGCGGCGCTGATCGGCGCCGATCCTTCCGAGATCGCGCTGTCGGGCAATGTCTCGGACGGCGTGAATGCCATCGCGAACGCCTTGCCGTGGCGGGATGGCGACAATGTTGTGTTGACGACCGAACTCGAACACCCCAACAACCTCTATCCCTGGATGAGGCTGGCCGGCTCCGGGGTCGAGATCCGCACTGTTCCGATGCGCGACGGGGCCATTGACGTCGCCGCGATGCAGGAGGCGATGGATGACCGGACCCGCGCAGCCACCGCCGCCTCGGTGACCTTCTCGCCCGGGCTGCGCACCGATTTGAGCACCCTCGGCGCCACCTGCCGCGCACGGGGGGTTTTCTTTCTTGTCGACGCGGTGCAATCGGCCGGCATCCTGTGCCATGATGTCAAGGCTGAAGGAATCGACGCGCTCGTCACCTCGACATCCAAGGGTCTGCTGGGACTTTATGGTTGCGGGTTCCTCTATTGCCGACATGCCTGGGCCGAGCGACTTGCGCCTGTCTATCTTTCACGCACCGGCGCCGATGTGGCCCCCGACAAGCCCTCGGAGATGGGAACCGCGGCATTTCGGGCCGGCGCAGGACGGTTCGAGGTGGGCAGCTACAACTTTGCCGGTGCCTATGCCGCGCGCGCCTCGCTCGCGCTTGTCGAGAGCCTGGGCGCGGACGCGATCGAAGCGCATGTCCTGGCGCTGTCGCGTCGATTGAGCGACGGCTTCGCCCGGCTTGGCCTGCCGGTGACGCAGCCGCCCCATGAGGCGGCGCGGGCGCACATCGTCACTGTCGGGACTCTGGGCGATGGCGGGCATGACGTGGCGCGCGACCAAAGCCTGCAGGCGTGGTCGAAGGCGCTCAAATCGGCCGGGATTGTCCATACCATTCGCCGCGGACAACTCCGCTTTGCGACGCATCTCTACAACGACACATCCGATATCGACCGGGTGCTCGCGCTCAGCGCGGCGCATTTCGCGGGCGACTGACCCGGATGAATGCAGCCATGCACGGG
>PUOA01000283.1 GCA_003551925.1 Paracoccaceae bacterium | reverse complement strand
CGAGCGCCGGCTTTCGGACATCAACCGCGCCTGGGACGAGATCCGCCGCGACCGCGCGGCATGAGCGCGCCGACGCTTCGGCTGGCGGCCTACAACGTCGCCTGGTTCGCTGCGCTGTTCGACGATGCCGACCAGTTGCGCGCCGATGACGGTCCTTCGGGGCGGCACGGGGTGGCGCGGGCGGCGCAGCTTGACGGGCTGGGGCGGGTCTTTGCGGCGCTGGACGCCGATGCGGTGATGGTGATCGAGGCGCCGGAACAGGGGCGCGGGCGGTCCTGCATCGCCGCGCTGGAGCGGTTCGCGGCCCATTACGGCCTGCGCCAGCGGCGCGCGGTGATGGGCTACGCCAGCGACAGCCAGCAGGAAATCGCGGTGCTGCATGATCCCGACCGCATCACGCTGATCCACGATCCCGCGCCGGGCAGCGCCACGGCCCCGCGTTTTGACGCCAGCTACGGCTACCACGACCCGGTGACCGACGCGCCCGCGCGGGTCCGCTTCGCCCGCCCGCCGCTGGAACTGTTGTGCGAGACCGCTGCCGGTTCGGTGTTCCGCATGATCGGCGTGCACACCAAGTCCAAGGCCCCCGCCGGCGCGCGCGGCCCCGAGGACCTGGCGCGCATGGGGCTGGAGAACCGGCGCAAGCAATACGGGCAGTGCCTGTGGCTGCGCGCCAGGATCGACGCGCATCTGGCCGCGCAGGAGCCGCTGGTCGTGCTGGGCGACTTCAACGACGGCCCCGAGCTTGATGATTATGAACATCTTTTCCCGGTTTCGGGGGTGGAGCTGGTGCTGGGCTGGTCGCAGCCGGCCGAGCTGCAGCTCTATGACCGGCACGCGCGCATGGGGCTGAGCAAGCACCTTGCCGGCGCGCCGGCCTCGGCGCGGTTCCGGTTGCCCGACGGGCAATATATCTCGGCGCTGCTGGACTACATCATGGTCTCGCCCGATCTGCGGTCGCGGGCGCGGCGCTGGCGGGTGTGGAACCCGTTTGACGACCCCGCCTGTTACGGCGACCCCGCGCTCTGCGCGGCGCTGCTGGCCGCGTCGGACCATTTCCCGGTGACGGTGGACCTTGCGCTGTAGCCGCGTCGCGCGGCGCGGGGTCGCAGCATCTTGCGCCCCTGCGCGCATTTCTGTAAGCGCGGCGGCGGGACACCCCTCCCCAACGAGGGGCGAATATCTGGAAGGATACCATGACCGACGTCACCAAACCGGCAACGCGGCCGGACAATCCGCGCTTTTCTTCGGGCCCCTGCGCCAAGATCCCCGAATTTACGCTCGATCTGCTGTCGGACGCGGCGCTGGGGCGCTCGCACCGCGCTGCCGTGGGCAAGGCGAAGCTGAAGGCCGCGATCGACCGCACGCGCGAGATCCTGCGCATCCCCGACGACTACCGCATCGGCATCGTGCCCGCATCGGACACCGGCGCGGTGGAAATGGCGATGTGGTCGCTGCTGGGCGCGCGCAAGACCACCATGGTCGCGTGGGAGAGCTTCGGCGCGGGCTGGGTGACCGATGCGGTCAAGCAGCTGAACCTCGATGCCGACGTGCGCACCGCCGACTATGGCGAGATCGTCGACATGGCCGCGATCGACTACGACACCGACGTCGTGTTCACCTGGAACGGCACCACCAGCGGCGTGCGGATGCCGCATGGCGACATGATCCCCGACGACCGGGCCGGGCTGACCATCTGCGACGCGACCTCGGCTGCCTTCGCGATGGCGCTGCCCTGGGACAAGCTCGATGTGACGACGTTCTCGTGGCAGAAGGTGATGGGCGGCGAGGCGGCGCATGGCATGCTGATCCTGTCGCCGCGCGCGGTCGAGCGGCTGGAGAACCACACGCCGCCCTGGCCGCTGCCGAAGATCTTTCGCCTCACCAAGGGCGGCAAGCTGATCGAGGGCATTTTCCGCGGCGAGACGATCAACACCCCGTCGATGCTGGCGGTCGAGGATTACCTTGTGGCGCTTGACTGGGCGCAGCGGATCGGCGGGCTGGACGCGCTGATCGCGCGCTGCGACGCCAACGCCGCCGTGATCGCGCGGTTCTGTGCGGCGCGCGACTGGATCGCAAATCTGGCGGTGGACCCGGCGACGGCCTCGAGCACCAGCGTGTGCCTGAAGTTCACCGACCCCGGCATCGCCGACGGCGCAGGCTTCGCCAAGGCCGTCGCCAAACGGCTGGAGGGCGAGGGCGTGGCGCTTGATGTCGGCGCCTATCGCGACGCGCCCCCGGGACTGCGCATCTGGTGCGGCGCGACCGTCGAGACCGCCGATCTGGACGCGCTCATGCCCTGGATCGACTGGGCGTATCACGCCGAACGCGCCGCGCTCGACGCCGCCGCCTGAAACATCCCGGCGGCGTCCGCGCCGCCTCTTTCCCCGATCTTTCAAGGAGCCACACGAATGGCACCCAAGGTACTCGTGTCCGACAAGTTGTCGGAAACCGCCGTTCAGATCTTCCGCGACCGCGGCATCGACGTGACCTTCGACCCCGCGCTGGGCAAGGACAAGGACAGGCTGGCCGAGGTGATCGACCAGTATGACGGCCTCGCGATCCGCTCGGCCACCAAGGTGACGGCCAAGCTGCTGGAGCGCGCGGGCCGGCTGAAGGTGGTCGGCCGCGCCGGGATCGGCGTTGACAACGTCGATATCCCCGCCGCCTCGCGCAAGGGCGTGATCGTGATGAACACGCCGTTCGGAAACTCGGTCACCACCGCCGAGCACGCCATCGCGCTGATGATGGCCGTGGCGCGGCAGATCCCCGCCGCCGATGCCTCGACCCAGGCCGGCAAGTGGGAGAAATCGCGCTTCATGGGCAGCGAGCTGACCTCCAAGACGCTGGGGGTGATCGGCGCGGGCAATATCGGCTCGATCGTGTGCGACCGCGCGCTGGGGCTGCGGATGAAGGTGATCGCCTACGACCCGTTCCTGAGCGAGGAGCGCGCGCGCAAGATCGGCGTGACCAAGGTCGAGCTTGACGAGCTGCTGGCGCGCGCCGATTTCATCACGCTGCACGTGCCGCTGACCGACAAGACGCGCAACATCCTGTCGGCCGAGAACCTTGCCAAGACCAGGAAGGGCGTGCGCATCGTCAACTGCGCCCGCGGCGGGCTGGTGGACGAGGCCGCGCTGGCCGAGGCGATCCGCGCGGGTCACGTGGCAGGCGCGGGCTTCGACGTGTTCGCCGAGGAGCCCGCCACCGACAGCCCGCTCTTCGGTCTCGACAATGTGGTCTGCACACCGCATCTGGGCGCGTCGACCACCGAGGCGCAGGAGAACGTCGCCCTGCAGGTGGCCGAACAGATGTCCGATTACCTGCTGTCGGGCGCCGTGCAGAACGCGCTCAACATGCCCTCGGTCACCGCCGAGGAGGCCGCGGTCATGGCGCCGTGGCTGAAGCTGGCGGGGCATCTGGGCTCGTTTGCGGGCCAGCTCACCGACGAGCCGATCAAGGCGGTCAACATCCTCTATGACGGGGCGGTGGCGCAGATGAACCTCGATGCGCTGAACTGCGCGGTGATCGCGGGGATCATGAAAACCTCGAACCCCGAGGTGAACATGGTCTCGGCGCCGCTGGTGGCGCAGGAACGCGGCGTGCAGCTGTCGACCACCACGCAGGGCAAATCGGGGGTGTTCGACGCCTATATCAAGCTGACCGTGGTGACCGCCGACCGCGAACGCTCGATCGCGGGGACGGTGTTTTCCGACGGCAAGCCGCGCTTCATCCAGATCAAGGGCATCACCATCGACGCCGAGGTCGGCCAGCACATGCTCTATACCACCAATGACGATGTGCCCGGCATCATCGGGGCGCTGGGCCAGACGATGGGCGGAAGCGGGGTGAACATCGCCAACTTCACGCTGGGTCGCTCGGCGCAGGGGGCCGATGCGATCGCGCTGCTGTATCTGGACGCGCAGCCGCCCGCCGATGTGCTGGACAAGCTGCACGCGACAGGGCTGTTCCGGCAGGTGCGTCCGCTGGAATTCGACATGGCCTGAGGGTCGCGCTGCCCCCGGCCTGCGCCGGGGGCGGCCTTGCAAGGAGCGGGTGCATGCGCAGCTACGCCATCGGCGACATCCACGGGCATCTGGACCTGCTGCACGCCGCGCATGCGCGGATCGAGGCCGACCGCGCCCGCACCGGCGACCACGACGCGCCGGTGATCCATCTCGGCGACCTGGTGGATCGCGGCCCGGACTGCGCGGGCGTGGTGGCGCATCTGCGCGAGGGGATCGCGGCGGGCGCGCCCTGGGTGGTGCTCAAGGGCAACCATGACCGGATGTTCCAGAGCTTTCTGGACGATCCGCACACCCCCGACCCCGGCCTGCGGCGCGAACTGAGCTATCTGCACCCGGCCATCGGCGGGGCGGCGACGCTGCAAAGCTACGGGGTCGCGCACCCCGCCGACCGCCCCGTGGCGCGGGTTCATGCCGATGCGCTGGCGGCCGTG
>PUOA01000342.1 GCA_003551925.1 Paracoccaceae bacterium | reverse complement strand
GCAGGCCCAGGGCTACCAGCTGTGGGGCTACCAGCTGTGGGGCAGGGCAGTGGGCGGAGGGGGGGGGAGCTTGGGCAGCGTCCAGCGATGAGTCGGACAGCGAGCCAGAGGGTGAGACCGTGTGACAGGGATGCTGGATGCACGTGCATGTGTGTGTGCGCACACACTCAGGCACACCCGCACATGCGCGCGCGCACGTGCGGGGCCCCGAGCAGTTAGAGCGCGCGACCGCGTTCCGGCGCTCAGTCCATCGCCTTGAAGTTGAAGGCGGACCCTTCCTTGATCCCGCTCGGCCAGCGGGTGGTGACGGTCTTGGTGCGCGTGTAGAAGCGGAACGCATCGGGGCCGTGCTGGTTGAGGTCGCCGAAGCCCGATTTCTTCCAGCCGCCGAAGGTGTGATAGGCCAGCGGCACCGGGATCGGCACGTTGATCCCCACCATCCCGATGTTGATGCGGTTGGCGAAGTCGCGCGCGGCGTCGCCGTCGCGGGTGAAGATCGCGGTGCCGTTGCCGTATTCGTGGTCCATCGCCAGGCCCAGCGCCTCTTCGTAGCTGGCGGCGCGGACCATCGACAGCACGGGGCCGAAGATCTCGTGGCGGTAGATGTCCATCTCGGGGGTCACGTGGTCGAAGAAATGCGGCCCGACAAAGAACCCGCCCTCGTAGCCCTGCAGGGTGAAGTCGCGCCCGTCGACGACCAGATCGGCGCCCTGGTCGATGCCGGTCTGCACCAGCCGCAGGATATTGTCCTTCGCCGCCTGCGTGACCACGGGGCCGTAATCGACATCGTCGCCCGCCGTCCACGGGCCGACCTTGAGCTTCTCGATCCGCGGCACGAGGCGTTCGCGCAGCGCCTCGGCCGTGCCCTCGCCCACCGGCACGGCGACCGACACCGCCATGCAGCGCTCGCCCGCCGCGCCGTAGCCCGCGCCCACCAGCGCATCGGCGGCCTGGTCCATGTCGGCGTCGGGCATGATGATCATGTGGTTCTTCGCGCCGCCGAAGCACTGCACGCGCTTGCCGTTCTCGCAGCCGCGCGCATAGATGTATTGCGCGATGGGGGTGGAGCCCACGAAGCCCACCGCCGCGATCACCGGGTTGTCGAGGATCGCGTCCACGGCCTCCTTGTCGCCGTTGACCACCTGCAGCAGCCCGTCGGGCAGGCCCGCCTCCTGAAAGATCTCGGCCAGCATCAGCGGCACCGACGGGTCCCGCTCGGACGGCTTGAGGATGAACGCATTCCCGCAGGCCAGCGCCGGGCCCATCTTCCACAGCGGGATCATCGCCGGAAAGTTGAACGGCGTGATCCCGGCGGCGACGCCCAGCGGCTGGCGCAGCGAATACATGTCGATGCCGGGGCCGGCGCTGTCGGTGAACTCGCCCTTGAGCAGATGCGGCGCGCCGATGCAGAATTCGACCACCTCGAGCCCGCGCTGCACGTCGCCCTTGGCGTCGGCGAAGGTCTTGCCGTGCTCGCTCGACAGTTTCTCGGCCAGCTTGTCCATGTCGCGGTTGATCAGGCGCACGGCCTCCATCATCACGCGCGCGCGGCGCTGGGGGTTGGTGGCGCCCCACTTGACCTGCGCCTCGGCGGCGGCGGCGACGGCGGCGTTCAGCTCGGCGGTGCTCGCCAGCGGCACGCGGGCCTGCACCTCGCCGGTGGCGGGGTTGTAGACATCGCCGAACCGCCCCGAGCTGCCCTTGACGTGGCGGCCGTTGATCCAGTGCGTCAGTTCCTGCATGGCATCCTCCTGTGCTTTGGCGCGAGGATACACTTGCGTTTTTGCGCCGCATAGGGGCAGTTTCCCAAATCAGTGCTGCATTTCTGCAAAGGTGCGCCGGTGGCCGACTGGGACGACATGCGCGTGTTTCTGGCCGTGGCGCGCGACGAGAGCCTGAGCCGCGCGGGCCGGCGGCTGCGGCTGGACCCGGCGACGCTGGGCCGGCGCATCACGCGGCTCGAGGCGCGGCTGGGCGCGCGGCTGTTTGCGCGCTCGGCGCAGGGCTACGCGCTCACCGAGGCCGGCGCGCGGCTCCTGCGCCATGTCACCGACGCCGAAACCGCGCTCACATCCGCCGAGGATGCGTTGCGCGCGGGGCCTGGCGGGATCAGTGGGCAGGTGCGCATCGGCGCGCCCGATGGCTGCGCGAACTATCTGCTGCCGCAGGTGCTGGCCGCGATCTGCGATGACAATCCGGGGCTGGAGGTGCAGATCGTTGCGCTGCCGCGCGTGTTCAACCTGTCGCGGCGCGAGGCCGATCTGGCCATCGCCGTGTCGGCGCCGACAACGGGGCGGCTGAGCGTGCAGAAGATCACCGACTACCGCCTGCATCTGGCCGCCGCAAAGGGCTGGCTGGACCGGCAGCCGCCGCTGGACAGCCTGCACGCGCTGCGCGGCCACCGGATGATCGGCTACATCCCCGACATGATCCACGACAAGGAGCTCGATTATCTGGCCGAACTGGGGGTCGATCAGGTGGCGCTGGCGTCGAATTCGGTGTCGGTGCAGCTCAACTGGGTGCGGCAGGGCGCAGGCGTCGGCGTGGTGCACGACTTCGCGCTTCCGGCGGCGCCCGGCGTGGTGCGCGTGCTGGCGGATGCCTTCAGCCTGACGCGCAGTTTCTACCTGATCCGCCATGCCGACGACCGCCGGCTGGGGCGGCTCGACCGCTTCGCGGCCGCGCTGGTCGCCGGGCTGCGGCGCGAGGTTGCGCGGCGCGAAGCGCTGGCGGTCTGATCCGCGCCCCGGCTTCCCTTGCGCCGCAGAATGACTATCTCGGGGGCATGGACACGCTGACCGCCCCCCCGATCGCCTTCGACAACAGCTATGCGCGCCTGCCCGCGCGGATGTTCGCGCGCATCGACCCCGAACCCGCCCCGGCGCCCGGGCTCATTGCCTGGAATGCCGCGCTGGCCGAGCACCTTGGCCTGCCGGCGATGGACGAGGCCACCCGCGCGGCGGTGTTTTCGGGCGCGAGTGTGCCGCCGGGGGCCGAGCCGCTGGCGATGGCCTATGCCGGGCACCAGTTCGGCGGTTTCGTCCCGCAGCTGGGCGACGGGCGCGCGCATCTGCTGGGCGAGGTGATCGCCCGCGACGGCACGCGCATGGACATCCAGCTCAAGGGCTCGGGGCGCACGCCGTTCTCGCGCGGGGGCGACGGCAAGGCGTGGCTGGGCCCGGTGCTGCGCGAATATCTGGTGTCCGAGGCGATGGCAGCGCTGGGCATCCCCACCACGCGCGCGCTCGCGGCGGTGGAAACCGGCGCGCCGGTGTGGCGCGAAGCCGGCCAGTTGCCCGGCGCGGTGATCACCCGCGTCGCGCAAAGCCACCTGCGCGTGGGCACGTTCCAGTATTTCGCCGTCCGCCAGGACCTCGACGCGCTGCGCGCGCTGACCGAGCACGGCATCGCGCGTCACTATCCGCAGGCCGAGGGTGCCGAAGACCTGCTGCGCGAGGCCGTGGCGGCGCAGGCGCGGCTGGTGGCGCAGTGGATGGCGGTGGGCTTCATCCACGGGGTGATGAACACCGACAACTGTCATGTCGGCGGGCTGACCATCGATTACGGGCCGTGTGCCTTCATGGACGACTACCACCCGCAGACGGTGTTTTCCTCCATCGACCGCGGCGGGCGTTATGCCTATGCCAACCAGCCGCAACTGGCGGTGTGGAATCTGGCGCAATTCGCCACCTGCCTGCTGCCGCTGATGGATGCAGATCAGGAGGCGGCGATCGAGCGCGCCACCGCTATCGTGCACGGCTTCGCGGATGTCTACGAGGCCGAACACCTGGCCCGCTTCCGCGCCAAGCTGGGGCTGACCACGGCGCAGGAGGGGGACGCCGCGCTCGTGCAGGCGCTGCTGGACCGCATGGCGGGCGCGGGTGCCGATTTCACGCGGGTTTTCCGCGGGCTGGCCACCGACAGCGCCGTCGCCGCCGAGTTCCCCGACCCTGCGGCGTTCAGGGACTGGGAGCGCGACTGGCACGCACGGCTTGCGGCCGAAGGCAGCGCGCTCGCCGACGCTCAGGCCCGCATGACCCGGGTCAACCCCGCCGTGATCGCGCGCAACCACCGGGTCGAGGAGGCGATCGCGGCCGGCCTCGAGGGCGATTACGCCCCGTTCCACCGCCTCCACACCGCGCTCGCCACGCCCTTCGACCCGCCCGATGCGGATGGCCCCGACCTCACCGCCCCGCCCCGCCCCGACGAGCGCGTGCAGGCAACCTTCTGCGGAACCTGACACCGCCGCACCCCGGACCGGGGGCAGCGCCCGCCCAGTCTCGCGGGCGGACGCTGTCCACGCCTGCGGCGTGGACGGCGCATCCTGTCCACCGCTGCACCCGGGCCGGACCCGGACACGCCCGCGCGCGCAGCGCGCCACCCCCAACCGCCGGGGTCGCGCGTCAGCGCGGCCGCGGTGGGCGGGAGCGCCCCCGGCCCCCGCCCGACATCGCTCGCTCCACACCG
>PUOA01000012.1 GCA_003551925.1 Paracoccaceae bacterium | reverse complement strand
GCTTGCGGCCCAGTCGGCTGACGATACCGTCGATGGCGCGCTCGTTGCCGGACCAGTTGCGACGACGCACCGACTCGATGATCTGATCGCGGCTGGCGACCTGCCCCCCGAACTCCATCAAGGCCGCAAGGACATCGAATTCCGCGTCGGTCAGCGCGACATCATCCCCTTCGGGGCTCACAAGCCTGCGCGCGCGCAGGAACAGGCTGTAGCCTGACATCATGAAATCCGGTGCGGTGCTGCCCGTGAGGCCTGGCGCATCCGCGGCGGGGAGGAGAATGCGTCTTGCGATTGCGCGAAGACGCGCCACGAACTCGCGCAATCGCATCGGCTTCGCAATGTAGTCATCCGCCCCCATTTCGAGTCCGAGAACCTGATCGACCTCTCCCGCGACCCCCGAAAGCATGAGTATGCCTGCGTGGCTTCGGGATCTGATCTCGGGCAACAGCGTCAGGCCGCTGCCATCCGGAAGGCCGACATCGATGACAAACAGGGACGCGTCAAAACGCTTCATCGCGTCGCGGCATCCTGCCAGAGACGTGGTCAGGCGGACCTCGAATCCCTCATCCGCCAGCACCTTTCCCAGAAGACACAGAATATCGCGGTCGTCTTCGACGACCAGCACCTTGGGGTCTCGCGCCACGCACTCACCCTCTCGTTAACCAAAAAGCGGCATACTACCCAAATTGCAGAATGACTGACTTTTTGCGATTTGTCGAGCCAAACCGCAACGATTGGCTCCGGGCGGAATAAGGGTGCGGGACCGGTTCAAGCGGGCACCCGCGGTGTTGGTGTGGTGGCTGCACGTGGGCATGTAGCGCCGCGTCTGGAGCGCCCATCGCCCCCGAGCGTGACGCTCTGAGCCTTCCGTCGCTCGACGTGACGCTCATCCTCGATCTGCCGCGTGGTCAACCCGCACAGGTGGCAATGTCTGTTCGAGCACCCGACGATCCGGCCAGAGAGTTTTCAGAGGCCGACACCCCGGATGCCTTTCGATCCGCGCCCGCGGAGCTGCGCCGTCCTTCGTTGCAGGTCGGCACCTTCGCGGTCGAGGCCAACGCATTGGCAACGCGCGACATGATGCAGAAGGCTGGCGTTTCAGGCGAGATCAAGGCGGCGCGGATGAATGCGCCGCAGACAAAGATGAGACCGCAGGGTAAGAACATGAAGGACACGGGCAACCTGCCCGGCTTTTTCCCATGTAATTCGGCATGTTAGCCGAAAAACATGGTGCCCAGGAGAGGACTCGAACCTCCACGCCCGTACGGGCACTAGCACCTGAAGCTAGCGCGTCTACCAGTTCCGCCACCTGGGCAGGTTGCGTGGAGCGTCTTTATGGCGGCGCGTGGGGGGTGTCAACGGGGGGAGCGGCAGATTTTTCCGCCCGCGGCCGGGCGGGCTGCGGCGCGCTTGCGCACCCTCTGGAAACGGGTTGTGAGGTCGGGGCGCGGGCGGTATTCAGGCCGAAACGGGATGCGGAGAGGGCGATGTCCAGACTGGTCACGATCTACGGCGGCTCGGGGTTCGTGGGCCGCTACATTGCGCGGCGCATGGCGCAGGAGGGCTGGCGCGTGCGCGTTGCGGTCCGCCGCCCCAACGAGGCGATCTTCGTGCGCCCCTACGGCGTTGTCGGGCAGGTGGAACCCGTGTTCTGCAACATCCGCGACGATGCGTCGGTCGAAAGCGTGATGAAGGGCGCCGATGCGGTGGTCAACTGCGTGGGCATCCTGAACGAGGTCGGGGCCAACCGCTTCGGCCCCGTGCAGGCCGAGGGCGCGGAGCGGGTCGCGCGGATCGCCGCGGCGCAGGGCATCGCGCGGATGGTGCAGATTTCGGCCATCGGGGCGGATGCGAAATCCGACAGCGCCTATGCGCGCACCAAGGCACAGGGCGAACAGGCGGTGCTCACGCACATGCCGCGCGCGGTGATCCTGCGCCCGTCGATCGTGTTCGGCCCCGAGGACGGCTTCTTCAACCGCTTCGCCGGCATGGCGAAGATCAGCCCGGCCCTGCCCGTGGTGGGTGCCACCAGCCGCTTTCAGCCGGTCTATGTGGACGACGTCGCGCAGGCAGCCGTCAAGGCCGTGCTGGGCGAGGCCGCGCCGGGCATCTACGAACTCGGCGGCCCCGAGATCGAGGATTTCCGCACCCTGATGCGCCGGCTGCTGGCCGAGATCGGGCGGCGGCGGGTGCTGGTCCCCGTGCCGTTCCCGTTGGCAGCGGTGATGGCCGGCGCGCTGACTGTGCTGGAAAAGCTGACGCTGGGGCTGTTCACCAACACGCTGCTGACGCGCGATCAGGTGCGGCAGCTGCGCCGCGACAACGTGGTCAGCGACGGCGCGCGGGGGCTCGAGGCGCTGGGGATCACGCCGACGCCGATGAGCGCGATCCTGCCGGAATACCTGTGGGGCTACCGCCCCGGCGGGCAGTATGCCGCGATCCGCGCCTCGGCGTCGAACCTGCGCAAGGACTGACACCCGCCGCGCGTGCCGAAAAAAGGCCCCGCCACAAGGGGCGGGGCACAGGTTGCGTCCGAAGCGGGTTGTCTTCGGACGCGGCGGAAAGCGGACCCCCGGTCAGGGGGCCTCCAACTCGGCGCGCAGCTGCTGGCGCAGGATGTCGATGGGGATCAGCTGCCCCTCGCGCCGGAACTGCCAGTATGTCCAGCCATTGCACGACGGCGCCCCTTCGAGCGCGGCGCCCACCTGGTGGATCGAACCGCGGTGCTCGGCGCTGACCAGCGAGCCGTCGACCCGCACCTTGGCGGCCTGCCCACGCGCGTTGACCAGCACCTCGCCCGGGCGCAGCAGCCCGCGTTCGACCAGCTGCCCGAAGGGGATGCGCGGGGCGGCGCGCTTCGACGCGGTGGTCTGCAGCGCGTCGCGCTCCAGCGGGCGCACACGGGCAAGCCGCTTCTGCGCGGCCTCGATATAGGCGGGCTCGCGTTCGATCCCGATGAAATCGCGCCCCAGCATCCGCGCCACCGCGCCGGTGGTGCCGGTGCCGAAGAACGGGTCCAGCACCAGATCGCCGGGATCGGTGGTGCCCACCAGCACCCGGTGCAGCAGCGACTCGGGCTTCTGGGTGGGGTGCGCCTTGGACCCGTCGGCACCCTTCAACCGCTCATGCCCGGTGCACAGCGGCAGCACCCAGTCGCTGCGCATCTGCACGCCCTCGTTGAGCGCCTTCAGTGCCTCATAGTTGAAGGTGTATTTCGCCCCCTCCCCGCGCGAGGCCCAGATCAGCGTCTCATGCGCGTTGGTCAGCCGCTTGCCGCGGAAATTGGGCATCGGGTTGGACTTGCGCCAGACGACATCGTTGAGGATCCAGAACCCGGCATCCTGCATCGCCGCGCCCACACGAAAGATGTTGTGATACGATCCGATCACCCAGATCGCGCCATTTGGCTTGAGCAGCCGGCGCGCGGCGGCAAGCCAGTCGCGGGTGAACCGGTCATAGGCGGCGAAGCTGCCGAAGCTGTCCCAGGCGTCGTCGACGGCGTTGACCTTGCTGTTGTCGGGCCGGTGCAGCGCACCGCGCAGTTGCAGATTGTAGGGCGGGTCGGCGAACACCAGATCGACGCAGCCCGCGGGAAGGGCCTTCATCCGCGCGATGCAATCCCCGGCAAGGATCTGGTTGCGCGGTAGCGCCTGCGCGCTCGCCATGCTGTCGCCTGTTTCCATCACCGCCCCGATCCGCGCTCTGCCCGCCTGTTGCGCACAACATGAGTCAAACCCGATTCGAGGTCAATTCCTAATTGAATCAGCGCTTTATTTTGCTTTCTTCACACAACATCTTGCGCACCGGAGCGAAGCTCCGCCTATGAACGGGGGTGATCCCGAGCGTTGCTATGGCATTCAGGTGACACCGCGTCGGATAGCCGGCGTTGGTGTCCCAGCCATAGCCGGGGTAGCGGCGCGCCAGGTCGGTCATCAGCGCGTCGCGCGCGACCTTGGCGACCACGGACGCTGCAGCGATCGACAGCGACCGCGCGTCGCCCTTCACCACCGCGTCCGCCGGGCACGGCAACGCTGCGGGCAGCCGGTTGCCGTCGATCAGCGCATGATCCGGGGGCACGGCCAACCCGGCAATCGCGCGGCGCATGGCAAGCAGTGCCGCCTGCAGGATGTTGAGCCGGTCGATCTCGGCCACGCTGGCATGCGCGATGCTGACCTCGGCGCAGGCGTGCAACGCGGCGCTGAGGGTGCGGCGGCGCGCGGCGCTCAGGCGTTTCGACTCGCGCAGCCCTGCAGGGATCGCCTCCGGGTCCAGCACCACCGCGGCGGCGGTGACAGGGCCGCAGAGCGGGCCGCGCCCGACCTCGTCCACGCCGGCGATGCGCAGGGCGTGCCCACCCGCGCGCAGGGCGCTTTCAAGCTCGAAATCAGGGGGTGGCGGGCGGTGCATGAGGGATCTGGTGCCCGCAAAACCTGCGCGTCGCAACACCAAAACGGCGGGGGGCCGAAGCCCCCCGCT
>PUOA01000262.1 GCA_003551925.1 Paracoccaceae bacterium | reverse complement strand
CCGTGACCTGCCACCCGTGACCTGCCACCCGTGACCTGCCCCCCCAGACATGCCCCCGTGACCTGCCGCCGCGCACCCCTGTCCTGCGGTTCGCGCCGCCGCGTCCACCGCGCTCCGCGGCATGGTCTTCATCCTGACCGAAATATCCCGGGGTGAATGCCACGGCCCGCAGGGCCGGGGCAGAGGGGCAGCGCCCCTTGCTTCTGCGCCGTCGCTTGCAACGCGGTGTCCGCGGCTCAGTAGATGTAGCGGATCTGATCCGTCCAGAAGCGTTCGAGCCGCTTGAGGCTGTGGTTCAGCGCGTCGAGCCGCGCAAGATCGCAGATGTTCTGATCCTCGAGGCCCTGCGCGTGACGCACGAACAGGCTTGCGACAACGGCGCGCACCTCGCGCCCGCGCGGGGTCAGCCGCACGCGCACCGACCGGCGGTCGATGGCGCAGCGCTCGTGGCTCATGTAACCGATCTCGACCAGCTTCTTCAGGTTGTAGGACACGTTCGAGCCCTGATAGTAGCCGCGCGACTTCAGTTCGCCCGCCGTCACCTCGTTGTCGCCGACATTGAACAGCAACAGCGCCTGCACCGCGTTGATGTCGAGGATTCCGAGCCGTTCGAATTCGTCCTTGATCACGTCGAGCAGCAGCCGGTGCAGCCGCTCGATCAGCGCCAGACTGTCAAGATACGCGCCCAGCACATCCTGGCGCGCCCGTCCCGGAACCCCCGAGTGGATGCTCATCGCTGCCTGACCCTTTCATCGCGAACCCACGCGGCGGCGCGCGACCGCCAGGGGTGTCCGTACCATCAACGACACGGCGCCACTGTGGCACGGTAATCGCAAAGGAAGGGTTAAGCCCGACGCGCCGCGCGCCTGCGACCGGTCAGGCCCGCGCAATCCCCGCGTGGCCCGCGATGGTGCCGACAAGCCCGGCATAGGGCTCCGGGGCGGGCCGCGCGCCCGTGACCCAGAGATAGAGTTCCTGGTCGTTTTCCTCGAGCAGCCGCTCGTAGAGGTCAAGCTCCGCAGGCGCCAGCTCCGGCATCGCGGTGTCGGCGAAGGGTCCGAGGATCAGGTCCATCTCGCGCGTGCCGCGACGCCACGACCGCATCCGCAGCTTGCGCCGGCGCGCCTCGGCGGGGCTCACAGCGCCTCGCGGACGATCTGACGCAGGCGCTTTTCCAGCAGCCCCATCCGATCCGACAGGCGCCCCATCTCGGTGCGGATCTGGCGCAGGTCGTTGAGCACCTCGCGCGCGTCGGCGGCAAGCTCGGCCTCGCTGACCGGTCCGGCAAGCCCGCCTTCGCCCTCTCCTGTCAGCAGCCAGCGGATCGACACGTTGAGCACCCCGGCCACCATCTGCAGCTTGTTCGCGCGCGGCTCCGAGACGTCGTTCTCCCACGACTCCACGGTCCTGAGCTTGACCCCCAAGCGCCGCGCGAGCGCGCGCTGGTCCATTCCCGCCGCGTCGCGCGCGGCGGCGAGCCGGTCGCCGAAGGTGGCCGCTTCGGGGGCGAACCAGTCCTGTGGTGCCGTCGCCTCGGCGGTGTCGATCGGGTCGGACATCATGTCTCCTTCGTTTCGTGCGCACCGGCGCACTTGTCTGAACGCTGTCTCCACACTAGAGCATCGGGGATCGGTTGCAAACCTCGGAGGGGAGTCGATGAGCGTGCTGGCACAGCGGCTGGAGCGGGTCGAACCCTCGCCCACCATGGCGATCACCGCGCGCGCCGCCCAGATGCGCGCCGCCGGACAGGACGTGATCGCGCTGAGCGCCGGCGAGCCCGATTTCGACACGCCCGAACATATCCGCGCCGCCGCCAAGGCTGCGATCGATGCCGGGCAGACGCGCTACACCGCCGTTGACGGCACCCCGGCGCTCAAGGCCGCGATCTGCGCGAAATTCAACCGCGACAACGGGTTGCGCTACGAACCTGCGCAGATCAGCGTGGGCACGGGCGGCAAGCAGGTGCTGTGGAACGCGCTGCTGGCAACGCTGAACCCGGGCGATGAGGTGATCATCCCCGCGCCCTATTGGGTCAGCTACCCCGACATGGTGGCGATGGCCGGCGGGGTGCCGGTGATCGTGGCCGCGGGCCCCGAGACCGGCTATCGCATCACCGCGCAGGCGCTGGAGGACGCGATCACGCCGCGGTCGAAATGGCTGATCTTCAACTCGCCGTCCAACCCAACCGGCGCGGGCTACGACGCGGCGGCGCTGGGCGCGCTGACCGATGTGGTGCTGCGCCACCCGCAGCTGTGGGTGATGTCGGACGACATGTACGAGCATCTGGTGTTCGATGAGTTCCGCTTCGTCACCCCGGCCCAGGTGGAGCCAGGGCTTTACGACCGGACGCTGACCGTCAACGGGGTGTCCAAGGCCTATGCGATGACCGGCTGGCGGATCGGCTATGCGGGCGGGCCCGAGGTGCTGATCCGTGCCATGGCCAAGGTGCAGTCGCAATCGACCTCGAACCCGTGTTCGGTCAGCCAGGCGGCGGCGGTTGCGGCGCTGGACGGGCCGCAGGGGTTTCTGGACGAGTGGCGCGCGGTGTTCCAGCGCCGCCGCGATCTGGTGGTGGGGATGCTCGATGCCTGCGCGGGCATTCGCTGCCCGGTGCCCGAGGGTGCGTTCTACGTCTATCCGATGATCGGCGGCTGCATCGGCAAGACCTCGGCCGGGGGCGCGCGGATCGACACCGACGCCGATTTCGCGGCCGCGCTGCTGGAGGAAACCGGCGTCGCGGTGGTGTTCGGCGCGGCGTTCGGGCTGTCGCCCGCGTTCCGCGTGAGTTACGCGGCCTCGGACTCGGTGCTCGAGACGGCTTGCGCGCGGATTCAGGCGTTCTGCGCCGGGTTGCGCTGAGGCGACGGCGCGAGGGGGCACAGGGGGGCTCCCGCCCGTCGCGGCCGCATCGAAGATGCGACCCCTCCCGTTGGGCCGGGCGCGCGCTCCGCGCGCGCGGCCGAGCTCGGAGTCGAGCTCGGAGTCGAGCTCGGAGTCGCGCTCGGAGTCGCGCTCGGAGCCGCGCTCGGAGCCGCGCTCAGCGTTCGGTCAGCTTGAGTTCGATCCGGCGGTTGCGGGCGCGGGCCTCGGCGGTGTCGCCGGGATCGACGGGGCGGTATTCGCCGAAGCCCGCCGCGGCCAGTCGCGGGGCGGGGAAGTCCAGATCCTCGATCATGAAGCGGACCACCGACAGCGCGCGCGCCTGGCTGAGTTCCCAGTTGTCGGCATGGTCGCCACCCGCGCCGATGGGCAGGTTGTCGGTGTGCCCGTCGACGCGCAGGATCCAGTCGATGCTGTCGGGGATGTCATCGGCTACATCGCGCAACAGGTTGACGACATTGGCGATCTGAGCACGCCCCGGTGCCGACAGTTCGGCCGAGCCGATCGGGAACAGCACCTCGGAGGAGAAGACGAACCGGTCGCCCACGATCTCGATCCCGTCGCGCCCGCCGAGGACGTCGCGCAACAGCCCGAAGAAATCCGACCGGTAGCGTTCGAGGTCGTCGCGCTCGGCCTCGGCGCGGCGGCGGGCCTCTTCCGCGAGCGCGGCGCGGCGGCTCTCTTCGGCGGCGAGCCGCGCGAGCGCGACATTGAGTTCGGCGCCGAGGCTTTCGATCTGCACATCCGCCGCCACTTCGGCGGCGCGGGCCTCGCCCAGCAGGTCCTGCAGGCTGGCGACCTGCCGGCGCAGTTCGGCCACCTGCTGCGTGAGCAACGCGGCGCGGCGGCGATCCTCGGCGCCCGCGGCCTCGGTCTCGGCAAGCTGGCTCTGCGCCACGGCGAGCAGCGCCTCCTGCATCTGCCGCGCGGTCAGCTCGTCGTCGAGCGCGGCTTCGGCCTCGTCGCGCGCCGCCTGCGCGGCGGCGAGGAGCGTCAACGTCTCCTGCGCGCGGCGGCGCTCTTCCTCGAGCGCAAGCGTCATCGCCGACAGCTCGGTGTCGGCATCCTCGAGCCGCGCGCGCAGCGTCTCGGCGGCGGCGGCCTCGGCCAGGCGCGCGGCTTCCTCGTCCGAGAGCGCGGTTTCCAGATCGCCCAGCCGCGCGCGCAGCGCTTCGGCGGCGGCGGCTTCTTCCAGCGCGCGGGTTTCTTCGTCGGACAGGGCGGCCTCGGCCTCGGCGAGTTGCACGCGCAGCGCTTCGGCGGCGGCGCGCGCGGCGAGGCGCTCGGTCTCCTCGGCGTCGAGCTGCGCCTGCGTGTCGGCGAGCCGGTCGCGCAGCGCCTCGGCGGCGGCCAGCGCGGCGAGGCGTTCGGCTTCCTCGGTATCCAGCCGCGCCTCGGCGTCCGCGAGGCGGTCGCGCAGATCGTCGGCGGCAGCGAGCGCGGCCAGCCGCGCGGCGGCTTCGGCGTCGAGCGCGTCTTCGAGCGCGGCGGCGCTCTGGGCGCTCTCGGCCAGCCGGGTCTCGGCGCGGGCGCGCAGCTCCTCGCTGGCGCTGAAGCGCGCGGCGATGTCGATCAGGCGCGCCTCGGCGCTGCGGCGGTCGGCCTCGGCCTCGGCCAGCGCGGCCTCGCGCGCCT
>PUOA01000193.1 GCA_003551925.1 Paracoccaceae bacterium | reverse complement strand
TTACCCAGCCGCCGTTTTCCCAGTGGCGGACCTCGGCGGTGACCTCGCGGATGTTGATCTCGGGGTTGAAGTTGGTGGCGAACGGGTGGCCGTGATCGCCGCCGTTGCAGTCCAGAATGTCGATCTGGCGAATGCCCGAGAGGTAATGCTTGCGCACATGGGCGGCGAAGATGCTGGTCACGCCGGGGTCGAACCCCACGCCCAGCGTCGCCATGATGCCCGCCTGCCGGAAGCGCTCATGCAGCTTCCACTGGTGGGAGTATTCGAACTTCGCCTCTTCGGGGGGTTCGTAATTGGCGGTGTCCAGATAGGGCACGCCGGTGCGCAGGCAGGCCTCCATCAGCGCGAGGTCCTGATAGGGCAGCGCAAGGTTGACCAGCAGCGCGGGCTGCACCGCGTCGATGATCCTGACCGTCTGCTCCACATCGTCGGCGTCGACCGCATAGGTGTCGATCTCGACCCCGGTGCGGGTGCGGATCGCGGCGGCGATGTCGTCGCATTTCGATTTCGTGCGGCTGGCCACGGCGATGGTGCCGGGGAACAGATCACGGTTCATCGCCATCTTGTGCAGCGTGACCGAGGCCACGCCGCCCGCGCCGATCACCAGCACGTTGCGGTTCGTGTCAGCCATGAGCGTCCTCCTCCGGGGGGTGTTCGTAATAGGTGTAGCCGCCCAGCGCCTCGCGGTAGGTGTCCATCATCTCGCGGCGCTGGCGCGGGTTGATCCGGCCCGAGCGCACGGCGCGCTCGACGATGCCCTTGAACGCGTCAAGGCACTGGCGGGGTTCGTATTCCACCGCTGCAAGGACCTCCGACACGGTGTCGCCCTCGACCTCGTCCACCAGCTCGAGCGCGCCGTCGTCGTTGAAATCGACCGTGACCACGTTGGTGTCGCCGAACAGGTTGTGCAGATCACCCAGCGTCTCCTGATACGCGCCGACAAGGAAAATGCCGATGTAATAGGTCTCTGCGGGTCGAAGCTCATGCACGGGCAGGGCATTTTCGATCCCGTCCTCCAGCACGAAATGGTTGATCTTGCCATCGGAATCGCAGGTGATGTCGGACAGCACCGCGCGGCGGGTCGGGGCCTCATCGAGCCGTTGCAGCGGCATGATCGGCAGGATCTGGTCGATCGCCCAGACATCGGGCAGCGACTGGAACAGCGACATGTTGATCCGGTAGATGTCGCGGTGTTCGGCAAGTTCATCCGCGACCTCGGGCGGGACATCGGGGGTGCGGGCGACGACCTCCTTGATGCGGCCGACCAGATACAGGAAGATCTGCTCGGCGCGGGCGACCGCTTCGATGTCGATCACCCCGCGGCGGAACAGCGCGCGCAGCTCCTCGCGGTAGTATTCGGCGTCGTTGAGGCATTCCTGCACGCGCCGCGGCGACAGATAGCCCTCGATCGCGGCCATGTCGGACAGCATGTGGTGGTCGTCGGGTTCGGGCGTGACGGGGGCGGAGCGGTCGAAATACGCCGCCTCCAGCACGTCGGTGATCAGGATCGAGCTGGTGGCGACGATCGCGCGCCCGCTTTCGGTGACCAGCACCGGGTGCGGCTGGCCGGCCTCGTCCATCGCGTAGCGCACGGTCTCGACGATGTTGGTGCAGTATTCGTCAAGCGTGTAGTTCATCGAATTCTCGGTGGCGCGCGCCTCGCCCGTGTAGTCGATGCCCAGCCCCCCGCCGAGGTCCAGATATTCGAGCGGCGCGCCCAGCCGGCGCAGTTCCGTAAAGAAGCGGCACGCCTCGTCCACCGCCTGACGGATGTCCATGATGGCGGGCACCTGGCTGCCCAGATGCGAATGCTGCAGCGCCAGACAGTCCAGCATGTCGGCCTCGCGCAGCTTGCCGATCAGGTCCACCACCTCCTTGGTGGTCAGCCCGAAGCTGGAGCGGTCGCCCGAGCTGTCGGCCCAGTTGCCGCTGACCCGGCGGGTGAGCTTGATGCGCACGCCCAGGAGCGGCTTTTCCTTCAGCCGCCGCGCCTCGGCGATCACGGTGTCGATCTCGCCCGGGCTTTCGAGCACCAGCACGCAGTTGATCCCGGCCTTGCGCGCCAGGATCCCCAGCCGGACGAATTCGGCATCCTTGATCCCGTTGCAGATCAGCAGCGCCCCGGGCGGCAGATCGCGCGACAGCGCCAGGATCAGCTCGGGCTTGCTGCCCGCTTCCAGCCCGAACTGCCACGGCCGGCCATACTGCACGATCCGGTCGATCACGCCCGATTGCTGGTTGACCTTGATCGGAAACACCCCGCGATAGGGCGCCTTGTAGCCATTGGCGGCGATGGCGCGCTCGAACGCGGTGTTCAGCGTCTCCAGCGAGCGGCGCAGGAACGCCCCCACCCGCAGGATCATCGGCGTGTCGATGCCGCGCGCGCGCAGGTTGCCCAGCAGATCGGGCAGGCTCGCGGGCGCGGCCTCGGTGCGGGCGGGATCTACCAGCCCCAGCGCGCCGTCCGGGCAGCGTCCGACCAGCCCCGCGCCCCAGCGATGCGCGGCATAGGCGTTGAACACCTCGGCCTCGGTGTCGGTATCGAGCATCCCGGCTCCCTTCGTGGCTGCGCGCGCCGTCCGTGAGGGCGCTATCTATGCACGCGGCCCGCGCGTGTCTAGCGGTGGCGCCATTCTCCGCGCGCCTTCAGGACCTCGCGCAGGCGGGTGGGGCGGTCGGTGATCAGGCCATGCACGCCGATATCTAGGAAATGTCTCATCTGTGTGGCATCGTCCACCGTCCAGACCTGCACGGCGATCCCGCGGGCGCGCGCGGCGCGGACGAAGCGCGGTGTGACCACGGGGATGGCGCGAAAGCGCGGCGGCACCTGCACCACGGCGAAGCCCCCCGCGCCCAGCGGCAGCCCCCATCCCGCCAGCCACAACCGCGCGACGCCGGCATGCGCGGGCGACCAGCACAGCCGCGCGCCGAAACGCTCCACCAGCGCGGCGGTGCGTTTCGGATCGAACCCGCCCACGCAGACGCGGTCCAGCAGGCCGGGGCGCTGCGCGAGCAGATCGCCCAGCGGGGCCACCACCGCATCCGATTTCAGCTCGATCACCATCCGCAGGTCGGGGTGCGCGTCCAGCAGATCCTCCAGCCGCGGGACCTGCGCGCCGCCGCGGGTGCGCAGCGCGCGCAGCTCGGGCCAGCTCAGATCGGCGATGGCGCGCGGGTCAGCGCAGAGCCGCTGCAGCGTGGGGTCGTGGTGGATCACCACCACCCCGTCGGCGGTGGCGTGGACGTCCAGCTCCACGTCGTCATACCCCAGCGCGACGGCGTGCGCGAAGGCCGGGAGCGTGTTCTCCTCGGCTTCGGCGGCGCCGCCGCGATGCGCGATGGCGACCGGGAAGGGGCGGTCCAGGAACGGGTGCGGCGCAGCGGTCATCGCGCCATCATGGCGATCGCGCGCGCCCTGTCAAAGGGCCGCGCGGGTTGATCCGGATCATGGCACGCGGCCCGCTCAGCCCCTATATCGGCGGTGTTCACCCGATCATTTCCATGGAGGAGTGTCATGGTCGAAAAGAACCCCATCAGCACATTGTGGCCGTCGCTCTACGATCCGCTGCGCCAGTTCGGCACGCGGCTGGCCGAGTTCCTGTCGCCGGCGGCGGATGCGTCTTCGGATGACGACGCGTATCGCATCACGCTCGAGCTTCCGGGCGTCACCGAGGACGACATCCATCTCGGCGTCAAGGACGGCGTGCTGACCGTGAAAGGCGAGAAATCGTCCGAGCGCAGCGAGCAGGGCGATACCTGGTATTTCACCGAGCGCCAGTATGGCAGCTTCTCGCGCGCGTTCCGGCTGCCGGTGGACGCCGACGAAGGCGCCATCAAGGCCGATCTGCGCGACGGCGTGCTGACCGTGACCCTGCCGCGCAGGTCGGAACAGGCCGGCACCGAGACGCGGATCCCGATCTCGCGCGGCTGAGCACGCCCCGGAGCCTGCGCATGCGTTCGGGTCCGGATCCCGGGGCGCGCGCGCGCAGGCTCACACGGCAGCGCCATGCGCGCGCAGCACCTCCACCAACGCGGCCTTGCGCAACGGTTTGGTCAGATAGCCGGTCATCCCGGCCGCGCGGAACCCGTCTTCGTCGCCCGCAAGGGCATGCGCGGTCAGCGCGATGATGGAAACCCCGGCGCCTTCGGGCAGCGCACGGATCGCGCGGGTTGCGGCGCGCCCGTCCATGCCGGGCATCGAGATATCCATGAAGATCAGATCGGGGCGAAAGGCGCTGAACTGCGCCACAGCCTCGTGCCCGTCGACCGCGAAGGCGAGTTCGACCGGCTGGTCGGCAAGCATGCGTTGCAGGACCAGCCGGTTGGTGCGGTTGTCCTCGGCCGAGAGGACGCGCAGCCGGCGGGCGGGGCCGGGGCCGGGGCCGGGGTCGGATCTGGCCGGGTCGGATCTGGCCAAGGGGGCATCGGGCGCGCTTACGGGTGCGGGTGCGGGCAGGGGGGCCGGCGTGGGCGCGGGCATGGGTGCAGGCGGGAGTGCAGGCGGGAGTGCAGGCGGGG
>PUOA01000080.1 GCA_003551925.1 Paracoccaceae bacterium | reverse complement strand
GTGGGCAGGATTCCGTCAGCCATGCAGAGGCCGTTCCCTCAGACTCCACGCGCATCCACGCCAAAGATCTAAACGGTGTAGTTGGGGATGCGTGGCTGCCCATCGACCTGGGGAGGATAGGCGACGGAAAACCTGCCGCAGAGAAGGCGCTGACCATCTCTCCTCAGGGACTTACGCCGGACATTCTGCGTCGCCTGCTCTTCGTCGACGGGGTGAAGCTCTCTCCTCTCCAACGCCCTTTGCCCTCCTGGGAGGGCGAGGTATGGATGACGATCAGCGTCCTCGTACGCGGACAAGGTACGACTGATGGCTTCCACGAGCGATGGATTCGGATCCCACCATCGGCGCAGCGTCGGCTGTTCAGCACGCGGCAACAGCGCGAGCCCCTGGCAGCCTTGAGCAGGGCGGGCATCGACTACGCAGGCAAAATGCGAAACAGGGTACTCAAGCCAGCAGTCTTTGCTTATCTAGAGGGTGCCCCAGACAGGATCAAGTTCGATCGAGACTCGGCGCAGGCCTGGTGGGATCGGTTCTCAAGACGCTTTGATACCTTGTGGGCGGATGACTACTTCCCCTGGCTGTGGTCCGTACCAGAGCCGTTTGACGAGCAGAAGGTTCTCAATGAGGACTGGGCACTGAAGCTCCGTGCTCATGCGCTGAGCGTGCTTAGCGAAGTGGAACAGGCCATGCCCGCCCACACAGGCCGCCGATACCGCACTTCAGTTCTTGCTGAACGCGTATTCTGGGGCTCCCTATACCGCAAGGACAACTTCCCATTTCTTAAGGAAGGAGGCAAGGGATGACCGCGTTGCAGACACCAATGAGTCTGGAAAGTACGATCGGCCATATTGCTGGGGTGATTGGAAGCGAAGGCTTTCCAACCGGCGAGCGTGCCGCCTTGCGCCGCATCAACCCTGGACAAACACCGCCGCTGGCCTTCTACAGGTTCGCGCTGCGTCATCTGGGCGAAGGATGGGAAAGTAGCCTCGCTGACTGGATGACCCTGGTTGCGGGGATCGCCCTCATGAGCCCCAATGCACATCGCCCAGATCGGGGCCTTGGGAGGGCTCTGGCCGAGTCCGGCTATGCCGAGGCTCGATTAGAACGCCTTCTTGCATCGGAGGGAAACACGCGCCGGACACTGATCCTGCGGACAGCTCGCTTCCTGGCTGCCAAGGGATCGCCCTGTAACTGGGCTGAGGTCGCTCAGCTCTTACTCACACGCGAACCGGAGAAGAGAGAACGGCTACACCGACGTATCGCAAGGGATTTCTACCGCTATGCGGAGAAGGAGTGATTCCTATGTTTCTGCAGATCCATTTCCTGACGAGCTACCATGCGACCCTTCTGAATCGAGACGACGCGGGTCTCGCCAAGCGCATTGTCTTCGGAGGCTCCCCAAGGCTGCGGGTTTCCAGCCAGTGCCAAAAGCGACACTGGCGGCAGTGGATGTTAGGCCGCAGCGACCTCCCCGGCGGGCTTCGGTCCCGTCACTTCTTCAGCCGCGAACTCAAACGACGCGTTCTTGATGCAGGCGTAGACCAAGAACTGGCCAAGGCCCTCATCCTCCACTTGGCCAAGAGCATCCTCACCGCCGCAGGAGAGAAGGAAGCTCTGGACAAGGAAACGCTGGACATGAAACAACCGGTCCTGTTCGGTCAGCCGGAAGCTGAGTTTTTCACCAAACTCATCAAAGAGGCAGCCCAGAAGGGGGGAGAAGATGCTGCCAAGAAGCTCATGGATGAGCGCATCACTGAAGGGAAGAAGAACTTCAAAGCGTTGCTTAAGCAAGCGGGCATCCACAATGCGGCAGCCGGATTCGAAGGTGCTCTGTTTGGCCGCTTCGTGACCTCTGATGTTCTCTCGCGCGTAGACGCTCCCGTCCATGTAGCCCACTCTTTCACCACCCACGCCCTGGATACCGAAGTGGACTTCTTCACTGTGGTGGATGACCTGGCGGGAGACGAGGAGACCGGAGCTGCTCACGCCAACGACATGGAGTTAGGGGCCGGTATCTTCTGTGGGTACGTCGCGGTAGACATCCCCTTGCTGGTTTCGAACCTGACAGGCTGCAATCGAGACGCGTGGCACAGCCAAGATCATTCGGCTGCACGCGCTCTGCTCGACCTCCTCGTTCACGCTGTGGCTCAGGTCACCCCTGGGGCGAAGCTGGGGGCCACCGCCCCGTACGCTCGCGCTGAATGTGTCGTTCTAGAAGCAGGAAACTCTCAGCCCCGCAGCCTTGCCAATGCCTATCTGAAGCCGGTTCGCCTGGGCCCCAATAGCGCACACCCCATGGAACAATCCATCACAGCTATGGCAGGGTACCTCGATGCCCTGGAGTCCATGTACGGTGACAACGAAGGCAGTCGCTACGTGGCTTCTCTCCACCCCTGGCCGCGAACCAATGATTCTGTCCTTCCTCTACAAGACGCCATCAACAAGAGTCTAAATGACATCTTCCCAAGGGCGACATGAAGGCGCTGATCTTACGACTGGATGCCCCTATGATGAGCTTTGGCACGGTGCTGGTCGACCAACACGGGTTCATCGATCGCTTTCCAGGCGTATCCATGCTCTGCGGACTCATCGCCAACGCCCTGGGCTGGCACCACAAGGACTTCGACCTTCTACAAGGATTGCAGTCAAGAATCTCCTACGCTGCCCGTTGGGATGTTCGCCCAGAAAGGATCGTCGACTACCACACCGTGGATCTTGGGCAACCAAAGATGCGTGAAGAGGGCTGGACAACCCGGGGAGAACCCGAACACCGTGCAGGAGGACCAGATGCGAAGTTCGGGACGCACCAGCGCTACCGTCACTACTGGGCTGATGGCCTGATGACAGTAGCCCTCACCCTCACAGGAGAGGGATCCCCCGACCTGGATGCCGTGGTGCAAGCCCTTCTCTATCCAGCAAGACCCCTGTTCCTCGGAAGGAAAGCCTGCTTGCCCTCGCGCCCCCTGCTGGATCCTCAATACCCCATCGCTGAAGGAGAGAACCTTCTTGCGATATTGCTGCAGATTCCCGTATGGGATCGCGGTGAGGCTCGTGAGCAGCTCGAGGCCTGCTGGCCCGCTGAACTGGAAACTAGCCAACGAGTAAGCATCCGACGCGTCTACGACCTGCGCGATTGGCACAACCAGCTTCCTACGGGAAGCCGCTTGCGTGCTGAGGGGCTAATCGGAAGGGGGCATCATGAATAACCTGCACATGGTCGAGTTATGCCCAGACATTGCCGCACTCATGCGCTTCATCTACAACCAAGGCCTGGATGCCGGTGCCAGTGAGGCAGATCTTGGCTATGGCGTACATGCGTGGATGGCCGCAGCCTTCGGCGAACTTGCTCCCAAACCTTGGCGCCTACTCCTCGATCGACGTCGCCCCCCCCGCATCCTGGGCTACGCACGGCATGGCGCAACCGAACTCCAGCAACGGATCCGTGAGTTCGCTGAGCCAGGCGTCTTCGCCGTGTGTCCTGATCCAGATGCAGGAATCGCGAGCCGCGCTATGCCCAAATGGCAAGCAGGACGCCGCTTGGCATTCGAAGTACTCTGCTGCCCAGTAGGCCGCAAAGCTCGGAGTGGCATTGAGAAAGACCTCTTCCTCATCAAAGCCGATGGTGCCGCAGAAGACACCCTTCAGAGGGATGCGGTGTACTGCGACTGGGCCCGTGAGCGTCTCGAACGACGCGACGTTACCACAGTCAACTCGGTTCGTCTGAGCGGCTTCAGGCTGATCCGTCAGACTCGCCAGGCTCAAGCTACTGACGGAAAGCGCAACCGCAGCAACCTCATCCGGCCTCAGGCGCTCCTCCAAGGACAGCTCACCGTGAACAAGCCTGAGACCTTTGCCGAACTGCTGGCCCGAGGAGTCGGGCGCCACTCATCCTTCGGTTATGGCATGCTTCTGCTGAAGCCTCCCTCATGACTCGCTCCTCGCTGCTCCCTGGGCGCCTGGGTTTGGCAGAGTCGCGGATCCCCCATGTGGACCGCCACGGGTTGCTCTGGATAGCGCGAGGAAATCTCTATGTGGATAGCGGTACGCTGCGCTTCCTCGCCGCCAGTAGCGATGACATGGAAGCGGGTGATTATGCAATACCCTACCAGACCATCTCGATCATCCTCATGGGGCCAGGTACTTCCGTTACCCATGACGCCCTGAGAATCCTTGCCCGTCACGGCACACTGCTTGCCGCTGTTGGGGATGCAGGTGTGAAGTTCTACACAGCCCCACCAATGGGACAGGGACGCTCCGATGTCGCCCGAACACATGCCCGTCTTTGGGCCAACAAGGAGCACCGCCTGCATGTAGCCCGGCGGATGTATGCCTTCCGCTTTAAGGAAACGCTCCCGCATCGCGACATCGCCGCACTGCGTGGCATCGAGGGTGCACGCCTAAAGGAGACTTACCGCCTGCTAGCACGAAAGCACGGCGTGGAATGGAAAGGACGACGCTACGATCGCGAGAACCCTCTGAGCGCTGATCTTCCCAACCAAGCCATCAATCATGCCTCCACCTTCGTCGAGGCCGCT
>PUOA01000148.1 GCA_003551925.1 Paracoccaceae bacterium | reverse complement strand
GGGGCGCGCGCCGGCCCGGGGGTGCCGACGTCGCTGCATCGGGCGCCCGGGCGGCGATCGCGCCGACCACGGGGTCACGACCCTCGATGGCTGAGGCCGCGCCCGGTCGCGGGCCCGAGGCTGTTGCCGCCGACGGTGCCATCACCCATGGCCGGGTGCTGCGCATTGCCGGGCCGATCGTTCTGGCCAACGTCACCGTGCCGATCCTCGGCGCGGTGGACACCGGCGTGGTGGGCCAGCTTGGTCAGGCCGCGCCGATCGGCGCGGTGGGGGTCGGCGCGATCGTCCTGACGTCGGTCTACTGGATCTTCGGCTTCCTGCGCATGGGCACCACCGGGCTGGTCGCCCAGGCCGCCGGCGCCCGCGACGCCGCCGAGGTGGGGGCGATCCTGACCCGGGCGCTGGCCATCGCCGGGGTGGCCGGCCTCGCGCTGATCGCGCTGCAGGGCCCGCTGGTCTGGGCGGCGTTCCGGCTGGCGCCGGCGAGCGACGAGGTCGCGGCGCTGGCGCGCGGCTATCTCGCGATCCGGATCTGGGGCGCACCGGCGACCATCGCGCTTTTTGCCGTCACCGGCTGGCTGATCGCCACCGAGCGCACCCGCGCGGTGCTGGGGCTTCAACTCTGGATCAACGGGCTGAACATCGCGCTCGACCTGTGGTTCGTCCTGGGCCTTGGCTGGGGGGTGAACGGGGTCGCCGCGGCGACCCTGATTGCCGAGTGGAGCGGCCTCGGCCTCGGGCTCTGGCTCTGCCGGGCGGCCTTTGCCGGCGCGGCGTGGCGCGACCGTACGCGGGTTCTCGACACCGGCCGTTTGCGGCGGATGCTGGCGGTGAATGGCGACATCATGATCCGCTCGGTGCTGCTGCAGGCCAGCTTCACCGCCTTCGTCTTCGTGGGCGCCGGTTTCGGCGACGTGGCGCTGGCGGCCAACCAGGTTCTTCTGCAGTTCCTCGCCATCGCCGCCTATGCGCTCGACGGCTTCGCCTTCGCGGCCGAGGCGCTGGTGGGGCAGGCGGTGGGGGCGCGCACCGTCGCGGCGGTGCGCCGTGCGGGGCTGCTGGCCAGTCTCTGGGGGCTGGTCGCGGCGCTGCTGCTCGCGGCCGGCTTCTGGGCTGGCGGGCCGTGGCTGATCGCCGTGATGGCGAAGGACCTGGCCGTGCAGGGGGCGGCGGTGGCGCTGCTCCCCTGGGTGGTGGCGGCGGTGCTGACGAGCCTCGCCGCCTACATGCTCGACGGCATCTTCATCGGCGCCACCGAGACCCGGGCGATGCGCAACGCCATGCTGGTGTCGGTCGCGATCTATGCCGCGGCCGTGGCCGGGCTGACCGCGCTTGCCGGCAACACGGGGCTCTGGGCGGCGCTGATCGTGCTAAGCCTCGCGCGGGCGGCGACGCTGGGGCGCGCCTACCCGGCGCTGGAACGCAGGGTCCCGGGCTGACGCGCCGGGCGCCGCGCCGCGGACGGGCTGATCCAGATCATTGCAAGCGGGCAGGGCGCTCGCTAGCTGCATCGAGACCGGCGGGCGGAGGCAGATGTGTCGATGGCGTCCCATTCCCGCGCGGCGGACGCGCTGCGGGCCGCCCCAGCGGCCGACGGCGCGCCCGATCTGCGGGAGCTCGCACGGCTGGGCACGCTGGCGGCCAACAGCCACAACACCCAGCCCTGGCGGTTCGAGCTGGTGCAGGATCGTATCCGGCTGCGCCCCGATCTTGCACGCCGCTGCCCGGTGGTGGACCCCGATGACGCGCATCTCTGGCGCAGTCTCGGCTGCGCGGCCGAGAACATCGTGCAGGGGGCGCAGGGTCAGGCGCTGGCGGCCGACGTTTTGGTGCAGGACGGAGTGGTGGAGATCCGCCTGACGCCGAAGCAGCCCGCACCGCCGGATGCGCTGTTAGACGCTATCGTCCACAGGCAGTGCTGCAAGGTCCCCTATGACGGCGCGCCGCTGACGGGGGCCGAGGTGGCGGCGCTGGCGGAGGCCGGCACGCTCGCGGGCGCGCGGGCGGAGGTAGTCAGCGACCCCACGCAGAAGGCCCGCATCGCCGAGCTTGTCGCCGAAGGCAACCGCGCGCAGATGGGCGACCCGGCATTCCGGGCGGAACTGATCGGCTGGATGCGGTTCAGCGACCGCACCGCCATCGCCCGCGGCGACGGGCTGGCGGGGCGGGTGCTGGGCCTGCCGTCGGTGCCGGACTGGCTGGGCCGGCGCATCGTGGGGCTGTTCCTGTCGCCCGAACGGCAGGCGAAGTCCGACCGGCGGCTGATCGACACCTCGCCCGCCCTCGCGGTGATCGTCGCGCCGGGCGACGGGCCGGCACCCTGGGTCGACGCCGGTCGCGCCAGCCAGCGGCTGCAGTTGCAAGCGACCGCGCTCGGTCTCGCCTCGGCCTTCCTCAACCAGCCGATCGAGGTGCCGGCGCTGCGCCCGCGGCTGGAGGCGCTGCTGGGCCTCGTCCCGCCCGAGCGCGCGCATCTGATGCTGCGCCTCGGCCGCGGGCCCAGGCAACCCTACAGCCTGCGACGGCCGCTCGCCGAGATGATCGCCCCCGGTTGAGCCCGCGGGGCTGCCGACACAGCAGCGCAGGGCGGCGCAGCAGCTTGGGCAACGGCTCGGGGCAGGGGTATGCGGCTTGCCGCCGCAGGGCTCCCGCGACGGAACCGGACCCGAGCGACGTAACACGCGGCAGGTACCATAGGCTGCCCGAGCCGGATGCGGGGCGGCGGTCCGGGAAGGCACCATGATCCGAACAACGCTTGTCTGGCTGCACCGTTGGCTGACGCTTCTGCTGCTGCCGCTGTTTCTTTTCCTGATCGTGACCGGCGGCATCCTCGCCCTGCAGCCAGTGGTGCAGGACCTCACCTCGGGACCGCCGCTGGAGCGGCCGGTGCCGGTCGCGGAGGCCACCGACCTGCTGCGCGCGGTCGATGCCGAAAACCGCGCCCGTGCGCTGCGTTTCGAGGAACCCGGGGTCGCCGTGCTGGAGTTCAGCTACCAGCAGGAGCGCGATATCCGCGCCTTCGCGATGGATACGGGCCAGGATCTCGGCAGCCGTTCCGAAGCCCCGAACTTCTTCCACGCGGTGCAGGACCTGCACAAGCACCTTGTCTGGGGGCTCGACTGGCTGATCGAGATCGGCACCTACGCGCTGGTTCTGGTGGTCGTGGCAGGGCCGCTGCTCGCCTGGCCGCGGCTGCGCAACACGCTGCTGGGGTGGCACATGGGGCTCGGCTGGATCCTCGGGCCCGTCGCGGGGCTGGTGGCGGTGACCGGGGCGATGATGCTCCTCGGCATCGGGCATGCCGGCTTCCCGCCTGTCGACCGTGACGCCGGGCGGTTTCCGCTGCATCACGCGATCGCCGCGGCGGAAGATGCGCACGGGCTGACCCATGTCGAGACCCTGCGGACAGCCCAGCGGGCGGCGGTGGTCATCACCGGAACCGCCGGCGCGGAACCGGTGACGCTGTTTGCCACCCGCGACGCGGTCACGCTGATCGGGGCCGACCCTTCGCTGATCGACAGGCTCCACAGCGGGACATGGGCGGGCGCCTGGTCGGGCGCGCTCTACGTTGCCAGCATGCTGGCGATGCTGGGCCTGATGGGCACCGGCCTCTGGTCCTGGGGGCGGCGTGTGCTGGCGGCGCGGGTGCGCACCGGCGATGCCGATGCCGATGTGCTGGTGGCCTGGGGCAGCCAGACCGGCACCGCCGCCGGGCTGGGCGCGGCCACAGTGGAGGCGCTGCGCGCGGGCGGCGCGAAGGTGGCCGGCGCCTCGCTCGGTGCGTTGACGCCGGCCGATCTGGCAGGCCGGCGCGCGGCGTTCCTGATCGTCTCGACCACCGGCGACGGCGACCTGCCCGAACCCGCGCGCGCCTTTCACGCCGCGCTTCGTGGCGCCGATCTGACCGGGCTGCGCTTCGGCCTGCTGGCGCTGGGGGATTCGAGTTACCGGCAGTTCTGCGCGGCCGGCCTCGCGCTGCGCGCGGCGCTCATGGAGGCGGGTGCGGAGGAGGTGCTGGACCTTGTGAAGGCCGACCGGGACCCCGCCGCACCCTGGCAAGGCTGGCTCGGCGCGGTGGCGGCGCAGCTTGCCGTGCGCCCCGGCGCGGTGGCCGCGCCCGAGGGCGACCGGCCGGTCACGCTTTCCCTGCGCCGCCGGCAGCAGCTCAACGACCGGGCCGATCCCGACACCAACGAGGTCCATGCCCTGACCCTGGAGACTGCTGCGCCGGTCGACTGGGCGCCGGGCGATCTGTTGCTGGTCAGCCCCGGTCCGGGCGAGCCCGAGCGGCCCTATTCGATCGGGTCGAGCCCGCTGGAAAACGACCGCGCGATCGCGCTCACCGTTTCGCTGGTGGTCCATGACGCGCCCGACCCCCCGCGCTTCGGCCGGGCCTCGCACCTCCTGTGCCGGGGGCTGGTTGAGGGCGACCGGCTGGAGGCCCGGCTGCGCCGGCACCCGCACTTCCACCTGCCCGACGACCCCGACCGGCCGGTGATCATGGTCGCCACTGGTTGCGGCATCGCGCCGTTCCCGGGCTTTCTCGCCCACAAGGCGGCGGGCGG
>PUOA01000253.1 GCA_003551925.1 Paracoccaceae bacterium | reverse complement strand
GGCAGTTCTACCGGATCCACGGCATCGACAACCCGGCCAAGATCGGACGCCGCGCATCCAACGGCTGCATCGGGCTGATGAACGACCACGTGGAATACCTGTTCGAGCTGGTCGATGTCGGAACGCAGGTGCGCGTGATCTGACCCGGCGCACGCCGCGCCACAGGACGATGACGCCCGCCGGTCCGGCGGGCGTTTCGCGTTCGGCCCTCGGCGCGCAGGCTCAGCGTGCGGGGCGTGAACGGATCATGCCGACGATCTCGCAGACCTGCGCCATCACCGGTTGCGCCAGCGCGTCGGCGCGGTCTGCCCCGTCGCCCAGCAGACGGTCGATCTCGGCCGGGTCGGCCATCAGCCGCGTCATTTCGGCCGACAGCGGCGCCAGCGTCGCCACCGCCAGATCCGCCAGCTTCGGCTTGAAGGCGCCAAAGCCCTGCCCCGCGAACTCGGCAAGCACGGCCTCGGTGCTGGTGTCCGACAGCGCGGCGTAGATGTTGACAAGGTTGCGTGCCTCGGCCCGCCCCTCCAGCCCGGCGGGGGTTTCGGGCAGGGGCTCGGGATCGGTGCGCGCCTTGCGGAACTTCTGCGCGATGGTGTCGGCGTCGTCGGTCAGGTTGATCCGGCTCATGTCCGAGGCGTCGGATTTCGACATCTTCCTGGTGCCGTCGCGCAGGCTCATGACGCGGGTGGCCACGCCCTCGATCACCGGCTCGACCACGGGAAAGAAATCGACCCCGTAGTCGTGGTTGAACTTGATCGCGATGTCGCGCGTGAGCTCCAGATGCTGCTTCTGATCCTCGCCCACCGGAACATGCGTGGCGTGGTAGGCCAGGATGTCGGCCGCCATCAGCGCGGGATAGGCGAACAGGCCGACCGACGCGTTCTCGCGGTTCTTGCCGGCCTTGTCCTTGAACTGCGTCATCCGGTTCAGCCAGCCCATCCGGGCCACGCAGTTGAAGATCCACGCAAGCTCGGCATGCGCGGCGACCTGGCTCTGGTTGAACAGGATCGAGCGCGCGGGGTCGATCCCCGCGGCGAGGAACCCCGCTGCCAGCTCACGCGTGGCGTGGCGCAGCTTCGCGGGGTCCTGCCAGACGGTGATCGCGTGCAGATCCACCAGGCAGAACAGGCTGTCGACGCCGCGGTCCTGCATTTCCACGAAGCGCCTGAGCGCGCCGAGGTAGTTGCCCAGCGTCAGCCCGCCCGAGGGCTGCACGCCGGAAAAGACCCGCATCGGGTGCCGGGGCGCGGCAGTGTCGGACATGGGGCGGGCTCCATCTGGCAAGGACGACCGGAACCGAGTATCCCCGGCGCGAAACGAGGTCAACCGACGCCGCCATGCCCGACGACGCGCCCCACCCCCCGCCCGCACCGTGGCTCTTGCCGCTGCCCGCGCCGGTCTGGGCGGTGCTGGCCGCGCTTGCGGGGCTGGAGGCGGCGTTCTGGCTGGGCGCGCAAGGGCTGATCGGGGGGCCTGCGGCGGCGGGCTGGCGGCTGGTTCTGGCCGAGCATATCGGCGTCTCGGCCCCGCTGCAGGCGTGGATGATCGAGACCCGGCAGGCCCCGCTGGAGCACCTGCTGCGCTACCTCGGCTATCCGCTGATCCACGCCGGGCCGCTGCAGGCGGGGCTGTCGGCGGTGTTCATCGCCGCGCTGGGCAAGGCCGTCGGCGGCTGGCTGGGCGCGGTGCGGCTGGCGGCGGTGCTGGTGGTGCCGGCGGCCGCGGGGGCGGCGGTCTTCGGGCTGCTGGCGCCGCCGCCAGGGCTGCTGCTGGGCGCGATGCCGGTGGTGTTCGCGCTGCTGGGCGCCTGGGCGGTCGAGCGCCGGACGCGGGCGGCGTTGGGTGTGGTGGGGGTGTTCGTCGTCTTGCGGCTGGCGGTGGGGGTGTGGATCGAGCCCGGCGCGGTGTGGATCGCCGAGCTTGCGGCCGGCGCGCTGGGCGCGGGGCTGGCGGCGCTGCTGGCACCCGGGGTGCCGGGCCGGGTGCTGGTCTGGCTGCGGGCGCGCTGAGCGGCGGCGTCGGAGGGGGGCTGTCTGCCCCCCGCGCGCGTTCCGCGCGCCCCCCCGAGGATATTTTCGTCAGGATGAAGGGGCGGCCGGGTCACGGGCGGGCGCTGCGGCGCAACAGCAGCCCGGCGATCACCACCGCGATCACCACCACCGCGATGATGATCGTGGCGAGCGCGTTGATGTCGGGACTGACGCCGAGGCGGATCTTGGAGAACACCACCATCGGCAGCGTGCTCGCGCCCGGGCCGGAAACGAAGCTGGCGATCACCAGATCGTCGAGCGACAGGGTGAAGGCCAGCAACCAGCCCGAAACCAGCGCCGGGGCGATCACCGGCAGCGTGACGTCGAAGAACACGCGCACCGGCCCGGCGCCGAGGTCGCGCGCGGCCTCTTCGAGGCTTTCGTCCATGTCGCGCAGCCGTGACTGGGCGATGACCGCGACGAAGGCGGCGCAGAAGGTGGTGTGGGCGATGATCACCGTGGTCAGCCCGCGCCCGGCCGGCCAGCCGAGCGTGAGTTCCATCGACACGAACAGCAGCAGGAGCGACAGGCCGGTGATGACCTCGGGCATGACCAGCGGCGCGGTGGCCATGCCGGTGAGCAGCAGCCGCCCCGTGAACGAGCCGAAGCGCGTGAGCACGAAGGCGGCGAGCGTGCCGATCACCGTGGCGATGGTGGCCGAGGCGAAGGCCACCTGCAGGCTGACCCAGGCCGCGCCGAGGATCTGGCGGTCGCGCAACAATTCGCCATACCAGCGCGTGGAGAAGCCGCCCCAGACCGTCACCAGCCGGCTGTCGTTGAACGAGAACACCACCAGCGACACGATCGGTGCGTAGAGGAACACGAAGCCCAGCAGCACCGCCACGGGCAGGACCCAGCCGCGCGCGGTCATTTCAGTTCCCTGCGGTTCTGCACCGATTGCAGCCACATGATCGGGGCCACCACCAGAAACAGCATCACGATCGCCACCGCCGAGGCCACCGGCCAGTCGCGCGCCTGGAAGAACTCGTCCCACAGCACCCGGCCGATCATCAGCGTGTCGGGACCGCCCAGCAGCGCCGGGATCACGTATTCGCCGATCGCGGGGATGAACACCAGCATCGAGCCCGCGACGATCCCCGGCATCGACAGCGGCAGCGTGACGGTGAAGAAGGTGACCATGGGCGAGGCGCCGAGATCGGCCGCGGCCTCGAGATGCGCCTGGTCGAGTTTGGTGAGGTTCGCGTAGAGCGGCAGGATCATGAACGGAAGATAGGTGTAGACGATGCCCACATAGACCGCGAAATCGGTCTGCAGCATGATCAGCGGCCGGTCGATCGCGCCGATATGCAGCAGGAAGTTGTTGATCACGCCCTCGCGCCGCAAAAAGCCCATCCACGCGTAGACCCGCAGCAGGAAGCTGGTCCAGAACGGCAGGATCACCAGCAACAGCAGGATCGACCGGCGCGGCTCGGGGGCGCGGGCGATGAAATAGGCCATCGGGTAGCCGATCAGCAGCGCGAACACGGTCGACACCACCGCGATGCGGATCGAGGACAGGTAGGCATTGGCGTAGAGCCGGTCGGCGAGCAGGAAGCGGAAGTTTTCCAGGCTGGCGATGATGGTGAGTGTGCCGTCGGGCATCCGTTCCCACAGCGGCGTGTAGGGGGGGCGGGCGATGATCGCCTCGGCCAGCGAGATGCGGCCCAGAACGAAGAACGGCACCAGGAAGAACACCAGAAACCACAGCATGGGCACCGCGATGACCAGCGTGCGCCCGGTGATCCCCATAGCGCCGACGACCCGCGCGGTCAGCCGCCACGGCAGGCTGCGGGTCAGCGCGTTGGTGGCCGGCGCGCTCATTCGGTCAGCACCTTGAAGGCGGCGGGCTCCCAGCTGGCCCAGACGCGTTCATCCCACAGGATGGGGTTGTGTTCATGGCGGAAATTGGGGGCGGTGACGCGCAACAGCCGCCCCGTATCCAGCACCACCCGGTAGGTGGACATGTGCCCGACATAGCCGACCTCCTGCACCGTGCCGGGCACCGCGTTGGGCGCGCCCTCGGGCTTGTCGCGGCTCAGCGCGATGCGTTCGGGGCGCAGCGCCCCCCACACGGTCTGCCCGCGCGTCAGCCCCGGTTGCGGGGGCACCAGCACCGCGCCGCCGGCCTCGGGGCAGGCGAGGCGCATCATGTCGGGGGCGGCGGCCTCGACCGTGGCCTCGAACAGGTTCACCGAGCCGATGAAATCGGCGACGAAGCGCGACTTGGGGGTCTCGTAGATCTCGCGCGGTTCGCCGATCTGTTCGATCACGCCGTCGCGCATGACGCCGATGCGGGTGGCGATGCTCATCGCCTCGTCCTGGTCATGGGTGACGACGATGAAGGTCACGCCCAGCGTTTCCTGGATGCGCACCAGCTCGAACTGCGTCTCCTCGCGCAGCTTCTTGTCGAGCGCGCCGAGCGGTTCATCGAGCAGCAGAAGCTTGGGCTGCTTGGCCAGCGCACGGGCCAGCGCCACGCGCTGGCGCTGCCCGCCCGAAAGCTGCTTGGGCAGCCGGTCCAGAAGCTTGTCGAGCTGCAGCATCTTCGCCGC
>PUOA01000010.1 GCA_003551925.1 Paracoccaceae bacterium | reverse complement strand
TGATCCTGTGCTCGCCCCACAATCCCGGCGGCCGGGTCTGGAGCGCGGACGAGCTGCGCGCCGCCGCCGATTTCGCCGCGCGGCATGGCCTTGTGCTGGTCTCGGACGAGATCCACCACGATCTGGTCCTGCCCGGCGCGCGCCACACGCCCCTGCCGCTGGCCGCGCCCGAGCACATGGACCGGGTGGTAATGCTCACCGCCGCATCCAAGACCTTCAACCTCGCGGGGCTGCATGTGGGCAACGTGATCATCCCGGACCCTGCGCTGCATGCACGCTTCGCCGCGGTGATGGGCGCGCTCGGCATCTCGCCCAACGCGCTGGGGCTGCACGGCGTCACCGCCGCCTACACCCCCGAGGGCGCGGCCTGGGTCGATGCGCTCTGCGCCTATCTCGACGGCAACCGGCAGGTCTTCGACGCCGGTATCGCCGCGATCCCGGGCCTGCGCTCGATGCGGCTGGAGGCCACATACCTCGCCTGGGTCGATTTCGCCGGCACCGGGATGCGCGCCGAGGAAGCCACCGCCCGCGTCGAACGCGACGCGAAGATCGCCACCAACCACGGCCCCAGCTTCGGAACGGGGGGCGAGAGCTTCCTGCGCTTCAACCTCGCCGCGCCGCGCGCGGTGGTCGAGGACGCGGTCACCCGCCTGCAACGCGCCTTCGCCGACCTGCAGTGACCCGCTGCGCGCCAGCGAACATCCGCTGCGCGGCCCTTCGCGCTTGCGCACACATGCTGCACGGCCACATCAGGGGCAGGCAGCAGGAAAGGACTCCGTCATGGGACAACTGGTCAACGGCGAATGGCACACGGGCTGGTATGACACCAGCAAGACGGGCGGCAAGTTCCAGCGCAGCACGTCGAAATTCCGCAACTGGGTGACGGCGGATGGCAGCCCCGGCCCGTCGGGCGAGGGCGGCTTCAAGGCCGAAAGCGGGCGCTACCACCTCTACGTCTCCTACGCCTGCCCGTGGGCGCACCGCACGCTGATCTTCCGCGCGCTCAAGGGGCTTTCGGATCACATCGGCGTCTCGGTCGTGCATCCCGACATGCTCGATGACGGCTGGACGCTCGCCACCGACTTCCCCGGCGCCACCGGCGACCCGCTCCACGGCCACCGCTTCCTGCGCGATCTCTACGTGCAGGCGCGCCCCGATGTCTCGGGCCGCGTCACGGTGCCGGTGCTGTGGGACAAGGCGCAGAACACCATCGTGTCGAACGAATCGGCCGAGATCATCCGCATGTTCAACAGCGCCTTCGACGGTCTGACCGGCAACGATGCCGACTACTGGCCCGAGGACCTGCGCGAGGCGATCGAACCGGTCAACGCGCGCATTTACGACACGGTCAACAACGGCGTCTACAAATCGGGCTTCGCCACCACGCAGGAGGCCTATGACGAGGCCGTCACCGCGCTTTTCGACACGCTGGGCTGGCTCGAGGATCGGCTCTCCGCCAACCGCTACCTGATGGGCGACCGCGTGACCGAGGCCGACTGGCGCCTGCTCCCTACACTCCTGCGCTTCGACGCGGTCTATCACGGTCACTTCAAATGCAACCGCCGCCGGATCGTCGATTATCCGAACCTCCGGGGCTACACGCGCGAGCTCTACCAATGGCCCGGCGTCGCCGAAACCGTGCACATGGACCACATCACGCGCCACTACCACTACAGCCACGAGACCATCAATCCGCACCGGATCGTGCCCATCGGCCCCGTGCTGGACTTCACCGCGCCGCACAACCGGGGCTGACCCCAGCCCGCCCGCCCGCCCGCGCGCGCCCCGCGCCCGCTCCGGTCGGCGCGCGACGGGTGGGTGGGTGGGCGCGCTGACCGGTGCGGGCGCGGGGCGCGCAGAGCACCGCAAAACGGGCCGCGCAACCGCGCGGCCCGCTTCGTTTCCGGTGTGCCGGATCACTCCGCCGGCACGGCCTCGGGCGACTTCGGCGCACCGAAATGGCGCCGGTTCAGATGCAGCACCAGCCAGATCATCGCTGCCTGCGCGGCCAGCGCAACGGCGGTCACCGCCCAGAACATCGGCCCGAACTGGGTGATCAGCCCGGCGTCGACCAGCCCGCGGTTGACGAAGAAATGCACCATCACCGCAAAGCCGACCCCGGGGCAGACCAGCGCGTAGGAGCCAGGCGAGTTCTCGGCTCCGAACAGGAAGCGCCGCGCATAGCCCTGCCGCGCCAGGATCAGCAGCCCGAACATCCCGAACAGCACCTGCACCGAGACATAGACCGACAGCAGGCTCAGCGCATCACCGGGAGCCGCCGCGGCACCGAAGTGTTCGTGCAACCCGTGCCCCTGCCGCAGCCCCAGAATGCCCAGCACGGTGATCAGCGGGATCAGGATCATCAGCGTCGGCGCGGTTTCGGGGTTGGCACCGTTCTCCATCATCGAGCGGATGCCCAGGATCAGCGCCAGCCCGGCGATCACCACGGCGGTGACCAGGAAGAACGTCGACAGCACGATCCCCAGCCCCGAGATCGCCGGCACCGTGCTGAGCGCCGCGGGTGCCGCAAGTCCCACGCCCACCATGGCAAAGGCGAAGGCCGGAAGGATCTGGCCGAAATTGTTGTTCGCGGCGCAGTTGAAGCCGCCTTCGGTCAGCACCCGGCCGATGAAGCCGCCATAGAGCCGAAAGGCCAGCGCGCCGATGCCCAGAAAGGCGAGCATCGCCAGCGGGAACAGATACTCGACCACGGACCACAGCCCGGGCACGAACACCATCCCGAGGATGAACGCCACATTCACGGTCATCGCCAGCGCCAGCGGCAGCGCGAGGACCTGGCTCTGCGCGTTGGTGCGTGCGAATTTCTCGAAGGCGTCGCTGCGCTTCCACGCCGCGTAGCGGCGCAGGTTCCAGACCAGCGATTTGATGTTGAGCGCGGCGAACCCGGCGATGCCGGCCAGCGCGACGGCGATCATCGCCTGCACGGCCAGCGAGCCGGTGGCGAAGGCGGCGGTGATGTCCTCGAACACCGGGACGGGCTGGCCGGGATGCGGGATCCAGAACATCAGCCACATGAAGAAGGTCACCGTCAGCCCGCCGGCGCCGAGCGCAGCGAGGAAGTAGAGCGGTGAATAGGTGTCCGACGGGCGTGTGGGAGTCAGGGTCATGACGTCCTCCTTTAATTATTCATGTGTTTGAATATGACGATATGTCCGCGATCATGCACTGCGACATGACGCCGCATCCATGAGAACCGGCCGCTCCCGCCCCCCAAGCGCCCGCACGTCCCGTGCGCGCCCCCGGGCGTTGGGCCGGGCCGCGCGGGCAGGCCCGCGCGGCGGGCGCGCCTTGTGGAAGGTCGCGCGATATATTGTGGATAACCACCGCCCAGCCGCCATATCGGGGAAGCTCCGCTTGACAGCCGGGCCGCATGAGCGAAGGATTGCAGCCCATCAAGAACCCCAGGGGCAGCGCGTGTGCAGTTCACCCGGCTCAGACTCAACGGCTTCAAGAGCTTCGTCGACCCGACCGATCTGCTGATCCGGCCCGGGCTGACCGGCGTCGTCGGCCCCAATGGCTGCGGCAAGTCGAACCTTCTGGAAGCGCTGCGCTGGGTGATGGGCGAGAACCGCCCCACGGCGATGCGCGGCGGCGGGATGGAGGACGTGATCTTTGCCGGCACGTCGTCGCGCGGGGGGCGGCATTTCGCCGAAGTCTCGCTCAGCATCGACAACACGCGCCGGCTGGCCCCGGTGGGGTTCAACGACACCGACACGCTGGAGATCACGCGCCGGATCACCCGCGACGCGGGCTCGGCCTATCGCATCGAGGGCAAGGAGGTGCGCGCGCGCGATGTGCAGATGCTGTTCGCCGACGCCGCCACCGGCGCGCATTCGCCGGCGCTCGTGCGGCAGGGGCAGATCGCCGAGCTGATCAACGCCCGCCCGCGCGCCCGCCGCCGGATCCTCGAGGATGCGGCCGGGATCGCGGGGCTCTACCAGCGCCGCCACGAGGCCGAGCTGCGGCTGAACGCGACCGAGGCGAACCTCGCGCGCGTCGCCGACGTGGTCGACAACCTCTCGGCGCAGCTGGCCACGCTGGCGCGGCAGGCGCGCGCTGCCGAGCGTTACCGCGCCATCGGCGCCGACCTGCGCCGCGCCGAGGCGCTGCTTCTGTATCTGCGCTGGCTTGAGGCCGACATCGCCCGCGCCGAGGCCGAGGCGGTGCTGACCGACGCCACCCGCGCCGCCGCCCGCGCCGAGGCCGAGGCCAGTGCCGCCGCCCGCACCCGCGCCGAGGCCGAGGACCGCCTGCCACCCCTGCGCGAGGAGGAGACCGTCGCCGCCGCCATCGTGCAGCGCCTGCTGGTTCAGCGCGACACGCTTGCGGCCGAGGAAACCCGCGCGCGCGACGCCGTTGCGGCGCAGGAGGCGCGGCTGGCGCAACTCGCGCGCGACATCGACCGCGAGCGCGCGCTCAACGACGACGCGCGCGAGACGCTCGCCCGGCTGGAACGCGAGGCGGCCGAGATCGCGCAGGCCTCGGACGGGCACTCGGCGCGCGAGGCCGCGGCGCAGGACGCGGCGGAGCAGGCGGCGGCGCGCTTGGCTGCGCTGGAGGCCGAGCTCGCCCAGGCCACCGACGCCACC
>PUOA01000247.1 GCA_003551925.1 Paracoccaceae bacterium | reverse complement strand
CGGTCGAACCCCGCCGGCCAGGGCGCGCCGCCATTGAGCGGGCCAAGGATGAACGGCACGCCGAGCCGCGCACATCGCGGTGCAAGGCTGGAATTCGCCGTGGGAGTAAGCGGCGTGATGCGGTGCACCAAATCGAACGCTCCCGCGGCCAGCCGGCCGCGGAATGCGCGCCAGACAAGGCGCTCGAAATACGGGTAGGACAGGCGCGCGGCAAGGGCCGTGGTCAGCGTCCAGCCCCTGCCCTGCCCCATCCGCAGCAGCTCGCTCGCGCGGTACACGGGGCGGGCGACGGATTCGGAGTCGATAGCGGTGAACTCTTCTCCCTCGCGCAGCCCGGCGCGCAGGATCGCGTCGCGATTGCGCAACTGGGTGACAAGATGCACATCCACGTGCCCGCGCAACGCCTGCGCCAGCGACCAGCCGACCAGCGGCACGCTGACCCAGTCGGGGTTGGCGGCCTCGGCCACCACAAGCACGCGCAGGCGCCGCGATGACACGGCGCCCTGTTCCAGGTCCCCCTGCGATGCGCGCACAGGGTCAGACCGGCTCGGCCATGATCTCGCGCACATCGGTCAGCCGCCCCGTGATCGCCGCGGCGGCGGCCATCGCCGGCGACATCAGGTGTGTGCGCCCGCCGCGGCCCTGGCGGCCTTCGAAATTGCGGTTCGAGGTCGCCGCGCAGCGCTCCCCCGGGGCCAGCTGGTCGGGGTTCATCGCCAGGCACATGGAGCACCCGGCCATCCGCCACTCAAACCCCGCATCGATGAACACCTGCGCCAGGCCCTCTTCCTCGGCCTGCGCGCGCACCAGCCCCGAACCGGGGACCACCATCGCGCGCTTCACGGCGATCTTGCGGCCGCGCAGAATTTCGGCGGCGGCGCGCAGATCCTCGATCCGGCCATTGGTGCACGAGCCCAGAAACACCGTGTCGATCTCGATCTCTTCGAGCTTCTGGCCGGGCTTGAGCCCCATGTAGTCGAGCGCGCGGCGCGCAGCCTCGACCTTGCCGCCCGAGAAGCTCTCGGGGGCGGGCACCGCGCCGGTGATGGGCAGCACGTCCTCGGGGCTGGTCCCCCAGGTGACGACGGGGGCGATGTCCTCGGCGGCGATGGTCACCACCTTGTCCCAATGCGCGCCCTCGTCCGATTTCAGCGTCTTCCACCAGGCAAGCGCCGCTTCCCACTGCGCGCCCTTCGGCGCGTGGGGGCGGCCCTTGATATACTCGAAGGTCTTGTCGTCAGGCGCGATCAGCCCGGCGCGTGCGCCGCCCTCGATCGCCATGTTGCACACCGTCATGCGGCCTTCCATGCTCAGCGCGCGGATCGCCTCGCCGCAGTATTCGATCACATGGCCGGTGCCGCCGGCGGTGCCGGTGCGCCCGATCACCGTCAGCGTGATGTCCTTGGCGGTCACACCGGGGGGCAGTTTCCCGGTGATCTCGACCTTCATGTTCCTCGATTTGCTCTGGATCAGCGTCTGCGTGGCCAGAACGTGTTCGACCTCGGAGGTGCCGATGCCATGCGCCAGCGCGCCGAAGGCGCCATGCGTGGCGGTGTGGCTGTCGCCGCAGACCACCGTCATGCCCGGCAGCGTCCAGCCCTGTTCGGGGCCGACGATGTGCACGATCCCCTGACGGATGTCGTTGACGGGGTAGTAGTTGATCCCGAACTCGCGCGCATTGCGGTCCAGCGCCTCGACCTGGATGCGGCTGTCCTCGTTCTCGATCCCCTTCTCGCGGTCGGGGGTGGTGGGAACGTTGTGGTCGGGCACGGCGATGGTGCGCTGGGGCGCGCGCACGGTGCGGCCCGCCATGCGCAGCCCCTCGAAGGCCTGCGGGCTGGTGACCTCGTGCACCAGATGGCGGTCGATATACAGAAGCGACGTGCCGTCGGGGTCGGCATGGACGACATGGGCGTCCCAGATCTTGTCATAGAGCGTTTTCGGAGCGGTCATGGCACTCTCTCGGGTCAGGGGGGGTAAGCAGAAGGGGCGACGCCGCGGCGCGCGGCGCTCAGCCCGGGCGCGCAAGCACCGATCGGTTCACGCACACGAACCGCTGCGGCAGGCGCGCGCGATCGCTCATGTCGAAGTATCTGCACATGCGGCACAGATACGCCCGAACCCCGGCCTTCGCAACCGCCTTGCGCAGCCGCCACGCCCCACGCACGCATTTTCGCTGGACAAGCCGCGCGCGCCGGGCTACGCGAACCGCCATGACCACGCCCCGCGCCCCCTTCCTGCGACGTCGCCCCCGCTGAGCGGTGGATGCGGCCTGCGTGCGCGGTCTCTCTCCCCTCCTCTCCCCTGCCCTCCGCTTGCGTGATGCGGTCCCGGCCGTCGCGCGCAGCGCCCTACAGGACCTGCCCCATGGATGCCCAACCCTTTCCCCCTGTCCTTCCGACCTATTCCCGGGCCCCTATCGCCGTCGATCGTGGCGAGGGCAGCTGGCTGATCGACACCGACGGGCGCCGCTATCTGGACCTGACCTCGGGGATCGCGGTGAACGCACTGGGCCACGCGCACCCGGCGCTGGTGGAGGCGCTGGTCGCGCAGGCGGGACGGCTGTGGCACAGCTCGAACCTGTTCACCATCCCCGCGCAGGAGGAGCTGGCGCGCAAGATGGTCGACGCCACCTTCGCCGACACCGCCTTCTTCACCAATTCGGGGACCGAGGCGCTGGAGCTTGCCGTCAAGATGGTGCGCCGCTACTGGCACGCGGCCGGAGCGCCGGAACGGCAGACCATCCTGACCTTCGAGGGCGCGTTTCACGGCCGGTCGATCGCCGCGATCTCGGCCGCCGGCAGCACCAGGATGGCCGACGGTTTCGCGCCGCTGTTGCCCGGGTTCCGCACCCTGCCCTTCGGCGATCACGCCGCGCTGGAGGCTGCGCTGGATGACACCGTCGCCGCGGTGCTGGTCGAACCGATCCAGGGGGAAGGCGGTATCCGCGCCCTGCCCGCGGCCTGCCTGCAGGGGCTGCGCGCGGCCTGCGACCGGACCGGCACGCTGCTGGTGTTCGACGAGGTGCAGTGCGGCATGGGCCGGACGGGCAAGCTGTTTGCGCATGAATGGGCGGGCGTCACCCCAGATATCATGATGATCGCCAAGGGCATCGGCGGCGGCTTCCCGCTGGGCGGCGTGCTGGCGACGGCGCGCGCGGCGCAGGCGATGACCGCAGGCAGCCACGGGTCGACCTATGGCGGCAACCCGCTGGCCTGCACGGTGGGGTCGCGGGTGATGGACTTCCTTACCGACCCCGCGTTTCTGGCCGAGGTGACGCGCAAGGGCGCGGCGCTGCGCGCGCAGCTTGACGCGCTGGTCGCCGCGCGTCCCGGCGTGCTGACGGGCGTGCGCGGCAAGGGGCTGTTGCTGGGGATCGCCTGCGCGGTGCCAAACACCGATGTCGTCAAGGCCGCGCGCGATGCGGGCCTCCTGCTGGTCCCCGCCGCCGACAACGTGGTGCGCGTGCTGCCACCGCTGACCATCACCGACGACGAAATCGCCGAGGCCGCGCGTCGGCTCGGCACCGCCGTCGCCGCCCTGCAGCCTGCCTGACCCCGCGCCTCCGGAGCCCCCACGATGCCGCATTTTCTCGACCTGCACACCACCGACGCGGACGCGCTGCGCGCCATCCTGGACAAGGCCCGCGCGATCAAGTCCGCCCGCGACGGCGCCCCGCGCGCCGCCCCCGACAGCGACCCCGCGCTGAAGGACCGCATGGTCGCGCTGGTGTTCGAGAAACCCTCGACCCGCACGCGGATCAGCTTCGATCTGGGCGTGCGGCAGATGGGCGGGCAGACGATGGTGCTGTCGGGCTCCGAGCTGCAGCTGGGCCATGGCGAGACCATCGCCGACACCGCCCGCGTGCTGTCGCGCTTCGTCGATCTGATCATGATCCGCACCTTCGACGAGGCGGTGCTGCACGAACTCGCCGAGCACGCCACCGTGCCGGTGATCAACGGGCTGACCAATGAAAGCCACCCGTGCCAGATCATGGCCGACGTGATGACGTTCGAGGAACACCGTGGCCCCATCGCCGGGCGCAAGGTCGTATGGTCGGGTGACGGGAACAATGTCTGCGCGTCGTTCCTGCACGCCGCCGGGCAGTTCGGGTTCGACCTGACCTTCACCGGCCCCGAAGCGCTGGACCCCGACCCCAAGGCGGTGGCCTTCGCCCGCGACCGCGGCAGCCGGGTCGAGATCGAGCGCGACCCCTTCGTGGCCATGAGGGGTGCCGATCTGGTGGTGACCGACACATGGGTCAGCATGCATGACAGCCAGTCCACGCGCGAACGCCGCCACACCCTGCTGCGCGCCTATCAGGTCAACGATGCGCTGATGGCCGCCGCCAGCCCCGAGGCGCTGTTCATGCACTGCCTGCCCGCCCACCGCGAGGAAGAGGTCACCAATTCGGTGATGGACGGCCCGCAATCGGTGATCTGGGACGAGGCCGAAAACCGTCTCCACGCGCAGAAGGCCATCCTGCGCTGGTGCCTCGGGGTCTGACGGGTCCGCGTCCCGCTCCGCCTGCACCCCGCCCGCACGGAGTGCCCACCCACCCGCCCGTCGCACTCCGCACGCGCGCAGCGCAGGCGGAGCGGCGCGGCCACCGGGCT
>PUOA01000187.1 GCA_003551925.1 Paracoccaceae bacterium | reverse complement strand
TGACGCAGGCAATGGCGAAGGGCGCCCGCCAGCGCGGGGTCGAGATCCTGCGCCGGGTGCAGGTGGACGGCTACCGCTGGACCGGCAGCGAATGGGTCGTGTCCTGCACGAAGATGGTGGAGAAGGGCGGCAACCTCATCCCGTCGGACGAGCGATTCGAGATCACCGCCGAGCATGTGGTCACCGCCACCGGCAACCACGCCCAGCTCACTGCGCGGCTGCTGGGCATCAAGATCCCCGCGATCCCGGTCGAGCATCAGTTCATCGTTACCGAACCCGACCCGGCGCTGCAGGCTTACCGCAAGGACCACCCGGAACACCCGGTGCTGCGCGACGCCGACGCCAAATGGTATGTGCGCGAGGAGCGCGGCGGCTGGATCCTCGGCCCCTATGAGCGCAACGCCCCGGCGCGGTTCCTCTATGACGTGCCCGAAAGCTTCCGCGCCGACCTGTTCCCGCTCGATCTCGACCGGATCGAGGAGGAATACATGTCGATGATCCACCGCATCCCCAGCTCGGAAACCGTGGGGCTGAAGGACGATTACAACGGCCCCATCTGCTACACCCCCGACGGCAACCCGCTGGTCGGCCCCGCGCCGGGGCTGCGCAACATGTGGCTGGCCGAGGGGTTCTCGTTCGGGATCACCGCCGCGGGCGGCACCGGGCATTACCTCGCCCAGATGATGACCGAGGGCGAGGCCGAGATCGACATGGCCAGCCTCGACCCCCGCCGCTATGGCGGCTGGATGACCACGGAATACGCCGCGCGCAAGAACGAGGAAGCCTACGAACACGTCTACATCCTGCACCACCCCGACGAGGAACGCCCCGCCTGCCGGCCCCTGCGCACCGCGCCATGCTACGACCGGATGAAGGCGCGCGGCGCGCAGTTCGGGCAGGTGAACGGCTGGGAGCGACCCAACTATTTCGGCCCGCTGGACGCGCCCGACAGCTTCGACCATGACGCGCGCAGCTTCCGCCGCGGCGGGTGGTGGCAGCACGCCGTGGACGAGGCCCGCGCCATCCGCGACGGCGTCGGCATGATCGACGCCACCGCCTTCGCCAAGCAGCGCGTCTACGGCCCCGGCGCGACCGCGTTTCTGGACTGGATGACCTGCAACAAGCTGCCCAGGGTCGGGCGCATCAACCTGACCTATGCGCTGACCGATGCGGGCACGGTGCGCACCGAATACACCATCGTGCGGCTGGCCGAGACCGAGTATTACCTGATCTCCTCGGGGGCGTGGGCGGCGTATGACCACGATTTCCTGATGCAGCACAGCCAGGACTGGTGCGCCGCGCACCCCGAGGCGTGGGTGATCGTGCAGGACGTGACCACGCAATGGGGCGTGTTCGCGGTCGCCGGCCCGAAATCACGCGACTTGCTGGCACCACTGATCCGCGATGCCGACCCCGCCACGCGGCTGTCGAACAAGCGGTTTCCGTGGCTGTCGATGCGCGACATCGAACTGGGCATGTGCCCGGTGCGCGCGGTGCGCGTGGCCTATACCGGGGAACTCGGCTGGGAGCTTCACCACCCGATCGAAATGCAGAACTACCTGTTCGACCAGTTGATGGCGGCGGGCGAGGGCGTCGGGCTGACGCTGGTGGGTGCGCGGGCGCAGAACTGGCTGCGGCAGGAGAAGAGCTATCGCGCCTTCGGCAATGAACTCGGCCGCGACGCCACGGTGCTGGAGGCCGATCTGCCGCGCTTCGTGGACCGCTCCAAGGACTTCCGCGGCAAGGCGGCGATGGAGGCAACCGGCGTGCGCTCCAGGTGCTGCACCCTGCTCATCGACGGCCCCGACGACGCCGACCCCTGGGGGCGCGAGGCGCTCTATGCCGGCGACGAGAAGGTCGGGCGCCTGACCTCGGGCGGGTATTCGGTGGCGTTCGGCAAGTCGATCGGGCTGGGCTATGTCCGCCCCGACCTCGCCGTGCCGGGCACGCAGCTGATGGTAAAGATGTTCGACCGGCTGTGGCCCGCCGAGGTGGTGCAGGACAGCCCGCACGACCCCGAAAACCGCCGCCTGCGCGCCGACATCGGCACCGCGCCCGCGCACCCCGCCCGCGGCGCGCCGGTCATCGCCGAGTGAACTTGCGCCGGATGCGGCCGAAGACGTCGCGCACGGCGCGGAAGCGCTCGCCCATTCGGTTCAGGAACGGCTCGACCGTCTCGGTGCCGTAAAGGCGCAGTTTCAGCCACAGCCAGCCGCCGAAGAACAGGATCGCGATGAACGAGATCAACCGCGTCCACGGCACGCGCGTGTCGTCGGGGCCGTCGGCGGGATGCATGTTCAGCGCGTTGGGAAAGATCGTCAGCAACTGGTTGCGCACCCCGTAGAAGCGCACGCGGACCCATTTCGGCTCCTCTTCGGTCGACACGAAGTTGCGCGCCCGCGCCTGCAGGTCGGCGGCATCGAATTTCAGGAAGGGCGGCCAGAAATTCGTGTCCTCGTTGCGAAAGATGCGCAACGTGCCGTCCGGGCGCGCCGTCTCGATATAGCGCACGTCGCGGCTTTCGCCCGACTCGGCGCCGCCTGGAATGCCGGCAAAGAAGAACCGGTTGATCCCGAAGGTCTCGAGCCGCTCGGTCACGCCGACCACGCGCACGACCTCGTTGCGGGGCAGCGTGTAGTGCACGAAGAGCCCCAGGATCACGACGATCGAGATGACCAGCGTGCGCTTGATGAGGGTATAGGTAGACATGGCTCACAATGTGCATGGCGCCCTGCGCAAGGCAAGGCAACAAATCGGCATGTGAACGAAAAACGCGCATGGCGCGCAGAGCATGTCTGCGCGCCGTGGGCCGGTTCCGAAACGTCGCGCGCGATCAGGTTGCGCGCGGCCGGATGACGATTTCGACGCGGCGGTTCTGCGCACGCCCGGCCGCGGTGCTGTTGTCGGCCACCGGCTGGGTCAGGCCGCGGCCGATCGTGCCAAGCCGGTTCGCCGGCACGCCCGCATTGCGCAGCACTGCCGCGACCGCATTCGCGCGCCGTTCGGAAAGCCCCTGGTTGTAGGCCGCCGATCCCACATTGTCGGTGTGACCGATCACGAACACGTCGCTGTCGGGATAGTCGAGCAGATGCCGCGCAATGGTGCGCAGATCGCTTTGCAGGTCCGGGCGGACCACGGCGCTGTCAAAGTCGAACAGGATGTCCTGCGGCATGGTCAGCACCAGCTCTTCGCCGGTGTTGCGGATGTTCACATCCGATCCCAGCTGGCGGCGCAGTTCCTCGGCCTGCCGGTCCAGATCGCGGCCGATCAACCCGCCCGCCAAGGCACCAACCGCCGCGCCCACCAGAACCCGGTCGCGGTGATCGCCGGTGGCTGCGCCCAGCGCGGCCCCCGCAGCGGCACCGGTCAGAGCGCCGGGAACCACCCGGCTTTGCGTGTTTTCGGGATTGACGCAGGCCGACAGCGCGACCGCTGCCCCCGCCACAATGCCCAGCGTGGTGATCCTGACCATGACAAACGCCCCTCGGAAGACTGATACGCCGGCTGCATATCACCTCGCGCGCGCGGGGCACAGGGGCTTGATGCGCCATGCGCCTCGGCGCCGGTCACTTCGGCGAGACCTCGCCGGCCTCGACCCGCGCCGATTCCCAGCCCAGCATCGCGCGCTTGACCGGCACACCCCAGTGATACCCGCCCAGTCCGCCCGAGCCGCGCAGGCAGCGGTGGCAGGGGATCACGAAGCCCAGCGGGTTGCGCCCGACCGCAGTGCCCACGGCGCGCGCCGCGCCGGGCCGGCCGATGCGCCCGGCGATCGCGCCATAGGTCGTCACGTGCCCCGACGGAATCGCCAGCAACGCTTCCCACACCTTGATCTGGAAGGGCGCGCCAAGGACGTGCAGAGGCACGCGGCCTGCGGGGGCAAAGGCGGCCGCGACCAGCGGCGCCACGGTGGCGGGGTCGTGGTGCAGCGTGGCCTCGGGCCAGCGGGCGGCCAGGTCGGCGAAGGCGGCGTCGCGGCCGATCTCGTCGCAGAAGGCCAGCCCGCAGAGCCCGCGCGGGGTGGCCATGGCCAGCGCCTCGCCGAACGGCGTGGCGGCGTGGCTCCAGGCGATGCGCCACCCCGCGCCGCGCCGCGCGTGCTCGCCGGGCGTCATCGCCTGCCAGGTCACGAACAGATCGTGCAGCCGTCCCGGCCCCGACATCCCCGCGGCGTGGCTGGCCTCCAACGTCGAAAACCGCGCGTCCAGCAGCGCGCGCGCATGGCCCAGCGTCAGGTATTGCTGGTAGCGTTTGGGCGACACGCCCACCCAGCGGCTGAACACGCGCTGGAAATGCGCCGGGCTCATCCCCAGCGCGCCGGCCAGCGCATCGAGCCCCAGCGCCGTGCCGCCGGGGCCGTCGATCAGGTCGATCGCGCGGCGGATGACGGCATAATGATAGGCGGGATCGGGCGCGATGTCGGTCATGGGACGCACTTTAGCCGCCCGCGCCCTGCCCCGCGACCCGGAAGCTGCGCAATGCGCGCGCCCTTCCCCCTGCCGCCGCAATCCGCTACACCCGCGCGCAACGCATGCAACGGAGGCCGCAATGGGCTACAGGATCGTCGTCGCGGGCGCCACGGGCAATGTGGGCCGCGAGATGCTGAACATTCTGGACGAACGCGAATTCCCGGTGGACGAGATCGCGGTGCTCGCCTCGCGCCGCAGCCAGGGCACCGAGGTCAGCTTCGGCGACCGCACGCTCAAGTGCCAGGACCTCGACCAGTTCGATTTCACCGGCTGGGACATCGCGCTTTTCGCCATCGGTTCGGACGCCACGAAGAAATACGCGCCGATCGCCGCCAAGGCGGGCTGCGTGGTGATCGACAACTCCAGCCTCTATCGCTACGACCCCGATGTGCCGCTGGTGGTGCCCGAGGTCAACGCCGAGGCGGTGGACGGCTACACGAAGAAGAACATCATCGCGAACCCCAACTGCTCGACCGCGCAGATGGTGGTGGCGCTGAAGCCGCTGCACGACCGCGCGAAGATCAAGCGCGTGGTGGTGAGCACGTATCAGTCGGTCTCGGGCTCGGGCAAGGACGCGATGGACGAGCTGTGGAACCAGACCAAGGGCCTGTTCGTCCCCGGCCAGGAGGTCGCGCCCAGCGTCTACCCCAAGCAGATCGCGTTCAACGTGATCCCGCATATCGACGTGTTCCTCGAAGACGGCCAGACCAAGGAAGAATGGAAGATGGTCGCCGAGACCAAGAAGATCGTGGATACCTCGATCAAGGTCACCGCGACCTGCGTGCGCGTGCCGGTGTTCGTGGGCCACGCCGAGGCGATCAACATCGAATTCGAGGATCACCTGGACGAGGAAGAAGGCCGCGAGATCCTGCGCGAAGCGCCGGGACTGCTGGTCGTCGACAAGCGCGAGGATGGCGGCTACATCACGCCGGTCGAATGCGTGGGCGAATTCGCCACCTATATCAGCCGCATCCGGCAGGACCCGACGATCGACAACGGCATCAACCTGTGGTGCGTTTAGGACAACCTGCGCAAGGGCGCGGCACTGAACGCGGTGCAGATTGCCGAGGTGCTGGGCAGCCGCTGCCTGAAGAAGGGGTGAACGACGCGCCCCCGCCCAGCCCGAGGGGCCACAGCGTCGAGGTTTTCGGCGCCGACGCGATCCGCGTTGTCTCGGGCGCGGGCGAGGGTGCGGGGCTTGGCCCCGCGGCGCGCGCGCATCCGGGCGACATCTATCAGCTGTCGGATGCCGCGCGCCCGCTGCGACTGCTGATCGATCTGCGCGACCCGGCCGCGCCGCGGATCGCGCAGGGGTCCGGGCTGGGTGCGCCGGGGGGCGCGGTGGCGCATCGCGGGCGGCTGGTGCTCATGTCGCCCGAAGGCGACCGCGTCGACCTGGAGCTGGTCGAGATCGACGCCGCGCTCTACGGCCTGCCCCTGTCGCCGCTGCTGGCGCGGCGCGATTACGTGCTGCTGCGCGCGTCGCCGCCCGACGGGGCGGTGCGCCTGTCGGATCTGGCCTGTGCGGCCTTTGCCGAAGGAACGCGCATCGCGCTCGGCGATGGCGGCGAGCGCGCGATCGAGGCGCTGCAGGTCGGCGACCCGGTGCTGACCCGCGACAATGGCAGCCAGCCGCTGCGCTGGATCGGGCAGACGACGCTGCGCGCGGCGGGCCGCTTCGCGCCGGTGCGCTTCGCGCCGGGGGTGCTGGGCAACGCTGCGCCGCTGCAGCTGAGCCCGCAGCACCGGGTGTTCCTGTATCAACGCGGCGACCGGCGGCTGGGTCCGCGCGCCGAGGTGCTGGTGCAGGCGCGGATGCTGGTCGATGGCGACCGCGTGCAGAGCCGCGAGGGCGGGCGCGTGCGCTACCTGTCGCTGGCCTTCGACCGGCACGAGATCATCTACGCCGAGGGCACTCCCGTCGAGAGCCTGCCCGTCAGCGCCGCGAGCGCCGCGCAACTGCCCGCGGACCTGGCCGAGGACCTGCGCGCGCGCTTTCCCGGCCTGCGCCAGCGCGGCCATTTCGCGCCCGAAGCGGACCCGCGCGCGCGGCCATGAAAAACCCGCCCCGAAGGGCGGGCGATGGCTTTCACTGTTGCGCGGCGCGGATCAGGCCGCGCGCGAGGTGTCGGTGCTGCCCTCGACCATCCGCGCGCCATCGGCTCCGGCGCGGGTGATCTCGATCCGCCGGGGCTTGAGCGCCTCGGGGATCTCGCGCACCAGATCGATGTGCAGCATGCCGTCGGCATGGCTGGCGCCCGTCACCTTGACATGGTCGGCCAGATGGAAGCGGCGCTCGAAGGCGCGGGTCGCGATGCCGCGGTGCAGGAAGGTGCGGTCGTCATCGCTCTCCTCGCGCCGGGCGCTGACCAGAAGCGCGTTCTCCTTCACCTCGATGTTCAGATCATCGGCCGAGAACCCGGCGACCGCGATCGAGATGCGATAGGCGTTCTGGTCCACCTTTTCGATGTTGTAGGGCGGATAGCTGGGGGCCGAGACGTCGCTGGACATCACACGGTCAAGCATGTCCGCCATCCGGTCGAAGCCGACGGTGGCACGGTAAAGCGGGGTCGGATCGAAACTGCGCATTGTCATCCTCCTTGAAGCGATGCTGTGGTGGCCCTCCGCAATGGACGGGCCGGGACTGCACCGGAGCCGACATGTGGCCTCCGGCAGCATCGATCTGGGAGGGGTGCGCGCGGTTTTCAAGACCCTCCAGGCGGTGCTCAGAACGCCTTGAACGTCATCGTGGTCAGGGTGCGGCTGATGCCGGGAATGTCGAACAGCTTGTCGGTCAGGTAGTGGCCGACATCGGCTTCATCAGGAATGTAGACCTTGGCGATCAGATCGAAATCGCCCGAGGTCGAATAGAGCTCGGACACCACCTCGCGGTCCCAGATGGCGTCGGCAACGGCATAGGTCTTGCCGGGGTGGCAGCGGAACTGGACAAAGACGCATTTCATGGCGGGGTCCTTCGAAGTGGCGTGAACGCAGGCTAAGCCCGCGCCGCGCGGGATGCCAGTGCGATTCGGCGCGGCGCTCAGCCCGCCGCCGCATCCAGGCTGAGCGGCGCGGCGGGGGCGGCGCGCAGGTCATCGACCGACAGCGGCGCCGAGGGACGGCGCAGGCGGGTGCGCACCACCCAGTGCAGGCGATGCTCGGCGCGGGTGATCGCCACATAGGCCAGCCGTTTCCACAGCGGGATGCCCGATTCGCTGCGCCCGGACCGCGCCGCGGCCCACAGATCGGGGGCGAAGACCTGCACCGCGGGCCATTGCGAGCCCTGCGCCTTGTGGATGGTGACCGCCGCGCCGTGCAGGAAGGCCGCGCCCATATGGGCGGCGAAGGGAATGAAGGGCTCGGACTCGGCGTCCTTCTCGATCTTGACGATCGAGGCGACGGAGATCTGCGGCTCCTCGGCGCCGAAAACGTGCAGCCGCGAAAAACCGGGCCGTCGGCCGGGGCCCAGATAGACCACCTGCGCGCCCTTGATCAGGCCGCGCGCTTCCAGATCGATGCGGCGCTTGCGGTGCTTGAGCGGCAGCTCCAGCCCGTCGCAGATCAGCGGCTCGCCGGGCAGCAGGTCGGCCTCGGGGGCATCGAAGGCGGCGCGGAAGGCGTGGATCAGCCGGATGCGCGTGGCGTTGCGCCACACCAGCACCGGCGAGCGCGCCATCAGGTCGGCATCGACGCTGCGCGCCACCACCACGCGGTCGTCCTGCGCGGCAGCGGCTTCGACGCGGGCCTCGAACTCCTCGAATTCGAGCGCCGGATCGGCCAGCGCGTGGGCGAGGTCCAGGATCGGGTTGCCGCGCGCCTGCCGGTGCACGGTGGACAGGTGGCACTGGCGCGCCGCGTCCAGCGTGTCGAACACCATCGCCCCCCCCTGCCCCACCGGCGCGAGCTGCGCGGGGTCGCCGAACAGCACCAGCGTGGGGAAGATCGCACGCAGATCGTCGAGCTGGCGGGCATCCAGCATCGAGCTTTCATCGACGAAGCCGATATCGAGCGGGTTTTCGCGCCGGGTCCAGCCCTTGATGAAATCCGACCCGCGCAGCCCGGCGGCGGCCAGCGCGCCGGGGATGGACGCGACCTGCGCATAGAACGCCTGCGCGCGGTCGAGCGCCTGCGCATCCAGTGCGTCGGTTTCGGGCCGCGCGCCATTCCCGGCCAGCCAGTCGGCGATCTTCTGATATTCGGGGTCGTAGACCGGCGTATAGAGGATGCGGTGGATGGTGGTCGCCGGCACGCCGCGCGCGCGCAACACGCTTGCGGCCTTGTTGGTGGGGGCGAGGATGGCAAGGCTGCGCCGGTCGGATTTGCGCCGCGGCTCGTAATCGGCCGAGACAAGCTCGACCCCCGCATCGGTCAGCGCGCGGGTGAGTTCGGACAGCAGCATCGTCTTGCCCGACCCGGCCTTGCCGAGGATGGCGAGGATTTCGTCGGTGTCACGACGCTGCGCGCTTGTGGCACTGGCGGTGTCAAGGTCGATGCCGACGGCGTCGAGCAGGGCCGAGACGCGCGCCCAGGCCTCGGCCTGATCGGCGGAAAAGCTGGGCAGGGATCGGGCGGGCGCTTGGGACATGGAGCACAATCTAGCCCAAACCCGCGGCCGGGGGGAGGGTCGACATGGTGTCGATGGTCGTGTCGGTGCGAGCGCCTGTCCCGGCGCGATCAACGCTCGGATCGGGACAGTCCGGCCACCATGCGCGCGCGAGCAGGTCGAACGCCGCCGCGCGGCCCGTTGCTGCGCTCTCGCGTTGCCGCGCCCGGGGCGATCATCACGCTAGCGCGCCCGGACCAGCGGCGAGGGCGGGACGCCGGGCATGTCGCGGCGCGTCTCAGGCAATGAGGCGATTTCGGTCATCGCGACGAGGCGCGTATCCTCGATCTGCGCGGCCAGTTCATCAAGCCGATTCTGTTCTGCATAACTCTTGAGGTCGTCAAGAACTTCGATGATCCAGTCATGTGGCATTGCCACCCCTCTGTCCTGTGCGCTGCCGGCCCGCCAGGCGGAGACCGATCCTGCAAGGGACCGTAGGGCGCAGTTGGTTTAGAAAGCGTTGACGGCGCCGGATCGCGCGAAAAAGCGCCGACGCCGTCGGGGGTGCGGGGCGATTTCAGCGCGCCCGACTGGCCTCGAGCGTGTCGTCGAAGGTGCGCAGCCCGGTATGCGGGGCCTGCACCAGCACCGCCATGTTGCCGGGCTTGTGCTCGTTGCGGCGCATCTTCATGTGCGCCTGCGGGATCTCGGCCCAGGGGAACACCTCGGACATGCAAGGGTCCAGCCGCCGTTCCAGCATCAGCAGATTCGCCGCGCTGGCCTGCTTCAGATGCGCAAAATGGCTTCCCTGCAGGCGCTTCTGGTGGCTCCACATGAAACGCACATCGAAGGTGCAGTTGTAGCCGGTGGTGCCGGCGCAGATCACCACCATACCGCCCTTCTTGCACACCAGCGACGACACCGGAAACGTGGCCTCGCCGGGATGTTCGAACACCATGTCGACATTCACGCCCTTGCCGGTGATGTCCCAGATCGCCTTGCCGAAGCGGCGCGCCTCCTTCAGCCAGTCGCGGTATTCGTCGCTGCCGACCTGCGGCAACTGCCCCCAGCAGGAAAACTCCTTGCGATTGATCACGCCCTTCGCGCCCATCGCCATCACGAAATCGCGCTTGTCCTCGTCCGAGATCACGCCGATCGCGTTGGCCCCGGCGGCGTTGACCAGCTGGATGGCGAACGACCCCAGCCCCCCCGACGCACCCCAGACCAGCACGTTCTGCCCGGGCTTCAGGTCATGGGGTTCGTGCCCGAAGAGCATCCGATAGGCGGTCGCGAGCGTCAGGACGTAGCAGCCCGATTCCTCCCATGTCAGGTGCTTGGGGCGCGGCATGAGCTGCTGCGCCTGCACGCGGGTGAACTGCGCGAAGCTGCCATCGGCGGTCTCGTAGCCCCAGATGCGCTGCGAAGGCGACAGCATCGGATCGCCGCCGTTGCATTCCTCGTCGTCGCCGTCGTCCTGGTTGCAATGGACCACGACCTCGTCGCCGACCTTCCAGCGGCGGACCTTGTCACCCACCGCCCAGACGATGCCGGTGGCGTCCGAGCCCAGCACCGCGTAAGGCTGCTTGTGCACGTTGAACACCGAGCCGGGCACACCGAGGCACGCCCAGACGCCGTTGTAGTTGACGCCCGCGGCCATCACCATCACGAGCACCTCGTTGCTGTCGATCTGCGGCGTGTCCACCACCTCGACCTGCATGGCGGTTTCGGGTTCGCCGTGGCGTTCGCGCCGGATCACCCAGGCATGCATCTGTTTCGGGACATGGCCGAGCGGCGGCATCTCGCCAAGCTCGTAGAGATCCTTTTGCGGTGCGTCATAGGCGGCGATCCCGCTGTCGATATCAAGCGCCATGCAGGCCTCCATGCGTTATGCCGCGCTGCAGTATCCTTGCGGCTTCGCAGCAGGGATAGAATCGGTTTTGAAACAATGCAACCCGGAACCGGTAGGAATTGTAATTTTATGTCTCATCGGGTTGCGGAAGGGTCAGCTCACCCGCCCGTGCCGGAGCAGCGCCGGGCTCATCAAGGCGCTGCAGCACCGACGCCGCGTAATAGGCGACAAGGTCCCCCTGCCCATCGGCCACCGCGACGGTTTCGGCATCCGTGCGCACCACACCGCGCAGCACAAGCGCCTGAAGCCCGCTGTCGACGGCGGCGCCGACCTCTCCGCGCGGCAGGTGCTGCCAGCTGTGCAGCACGCGCAGCCGCTCGACAATCGCCGCGGCGTCGGACACCACCGCGGAACGCGGCGCGCTGGGCCCGATGCGCGTCAGCGCCGCCGCAACGAGCGGCACCGGCAGCACGGGCACCGTGGCGCGCATCCGCTGGGTCAGGCGGTCGGCAAGCAGGTCGATGCTGCCCGAGGGGTGCTCGGCGCGGAAGTCGCGCAGCGACAGCGGCTCGCCATAGCACACGGCCGCGTGCCCGAAGCGCTGGAACCGCCGCCGCAGGCGCTTCCACAGCACGCCGAGGCCGAAGCGGAGCAGCTCGCGCGGTTTCACGGGAAACTTGCGCGTTCCGGCCTTGCGCGCGGCGATCAGGACGCGATCCTCGAGCACGCGGTCGTAATTCAGCCCGATCGGGATGAACACCACATCCCGGCCAAGCTCGGGGCTGAAGTCGCGCAGGATGTAGCTGAGCAGCCCCTTGCGCGCGCCGCCCACCGCCCCGTCGAGGCTGAGCCCCCCTTCCGGGAAGATCGCCTGCGTGGTGCCCTGCTGCACCGACATCTGCACGTAGCGGGCCAGAACCGCGCGGTAGAGGTTGTTGGAATAGCGCCGACGGATGAAATACGCCCCCGTCGCCCGGATCAGCGCCCGAAGCGGCCAGATCCGCGCCCATTCGCCCACTGCATAGGACAGGGCCGAATGCTGCGAGGCGAGCCAGGTCACCAGCACATAATCCATGTTGGAGCGGTGATTGATCACGAACACCACCGCTGCACGGCGGTCGATCCCGCGGAGCGCCTCGCTGTCGGCGCCGCCCAGATGCACCTGATAGAGTCCGAGGCTGAGCCGGCGCGCGACCCTGGTGGCGAACCCGAAATAGGCCGCGGTGGAAAAGCCGGGCACGATCTCGCGCGCATAGGAGCGTGCGCGGTCGAACGCAACGTTCTGCGGCACACCCTGATCGCGCGCAAATTCGCTGACCGCCTCCATCACCTGCGGATCGTAGATCAGGCGGATCACCTGATCCTTGCGGCGCATGATCCGGAACGGCTGGATCGGGACGGCGAGGCGCTGGTTGATCCGGTCGACGGCCCGTTGCATGCGGCGTCGCAGAAACCATCGCGCCGAGGGCACCAGCACGCGGTCGAGCGCGGCGACCGCGGCGAAGCCCAGCACGAGCAGCAGAACCCAGGTTGGCACTTCCACGGTCGCCGTCATGTGACCGGGTTTACAGCATGCGGTGATCGCGACAACGGTTTTCGGCGCGGCGGCATCGGGAATGCCGCAACGCGGCGAATTGACAGTGACATATAATGTCGCATATCACACTTTTCAGGAAATGATATTTCACGGTGCATGATTCGCCGTCGATGTGACAACGAGGTGTTCGAGATGCGCGACAAGCCCTGGCTGTTCAGGACATATGCCGGCCATTCCACCGCGCGGGCGTCGAACGCGCTGTATCGCACCAACCTGTCCAAGGGGCAGACGGGGTTGAGCGTCGCCTTCGATCTGCCCACGCAGACCGGGTATGACAGCGACCACGAACTGGCGCGGGGCGAGGTCGGCAAGGTGGGCGTGCCGATCAGCCACCTGGGCGACATGCGCATGCTGTTCGATGCGATCCCGCTGGAGCAGATGAACACATCGATGACCATCAATGCGACGGCGCCGTGGCTGCTGGCGCTTTATGTCGCGGTGGCCGAGGAACAGGGCGCGGATGTCGCGAAGCTGCAGGGAACCGTGCAGAACGACATCATCAAGGAGTATCTGAGCCGCGGCACCTATATCTGCCCACCCGAGCCGAGCCTGCGCATGATCACCGATGTGGCCGCCTGGACCCGCGAGGCGATGCCCAGATGGAACCCGATGAATGTGTGTTCCTACCACCTGCAGGAAGCCGGGGCGACACCCGAACAGGAACTGGCCTTCGCGCTGGCGACGGCCACGGCCGTGCTCGACGATCTGCGGGGCAAGGTCGCGCCCGAGGATTTCCCCGCGATGGTTGGTCGGATTTCGTTCTTTGTGAATGCGGGCATCCGGTTCGTGACCGAGATGTGCAAGATGCGCGCCTTCACCGAGCTGTGGGACCAGATCTGCCGCGAGCGCTACGGCGTGGAAGACCCGCGGTTCCGGCGGTTCCGCTACGGGGTGCAGGTCAACAGCCTTGGTCTGACCGAACAACAGCCCGAGAACAACGTCTACCGCATCCTGATCGAGATGCTGGCGGTGACGTTGTCGAAATCGGCCCGTGCGCGGGCCGTGCAGCTTCCCGCGTGGAACGAGGCGCTTGGGCTGCCGCGACCGTGGGATCAGCAATGGTCGCTGCGGATGCAGCAGATCCTGGCCTATGAGACCGATCTGCTGGAATATGCCGATCTGTTCGACGGCAACCCGACGGTGGAACGCAAGGTCGCGACGCTCAAGGAGGGTGCGCTGGCCGAGTTGCAGCTGATCGACGACATGGGCGGCGCGGTGAACGCCATCGAACACATGAAACGCGCGCTGGTGGAAGCGAATGCCGAGCGGATCGCGCGGATCGAAGCGGGCGAGACCAGTGTGATCGGCGTCAATCGCTTTACCACCACCGAGCCATCGCCGTTGACGACCGGGAGCGGGTCGATCATGGAAGCGGACCCGGCGGCCGAGAGCGACCAGATCGCCCGGCTGGAGGCGTGGAGGGCTGCGCGCGACGAGGATGCTGTGCGGCACGCGCTGGCAGCGCTGACCGCCGCCGCGCGCAGCGGCGCCAACATCATGCCGTCATCGATCGCGGCGGCGCGCGCGGGCGCCACGACAGGGGAATGGGGGGCGGCGATCCGGTCGGTGTTCGGCGAGTATCGCGCGCCGACCGGGGTCTCGACCGCGATGTCGAACCGCACCGAGGGGCTGGACGAGATCCGCGACGCCGTGGACCGGGTGAGCGCGGAGCTTGGGCGGCGTTTGTCGTTCCTTATGGCGAAGCCCGGGCTCGATGGTCATTCCAACGGCGCCGAACAGATCACGGCACGTGCCCGCGATTGTGGTATGGAAATCCATTACGAGGGGATCAGGCTGACCCCTGCAGAGATCGTGGCCGCAGTTCGAGCCGGCAGGCCACATGTTCTTGGTTTGTCCGTTCTTTCCGGAAGCCATGTCTCATTGGTCAGTGATGTCATGGCCGGGCTGAGCGCCGAGGGTCTCTCAGAGATTCCTGTGATCGTGGGCGGGATCATTCCCGAACAGGATGCGGCGGAGCTTCGTGCGGCTGGGGTGAGCGCCGTTTATACCCCGAAGGATTTCGAATTGAACCGGATCATGACGGACATCGTGGACCTGGTTGCCCGGCGCCGGATCGCCGCCGAGTGACGGCCTGCCGCTGCGGCATCAGTGGTTGAACGACAGCGCCTGGCAGAGGTGGTCGAGCTGTTCCAGCGTCTTGTAGCGCACGATGACACGGCCTTCGCCGCCAGGATGGTGGTCGATCACCACCGACATGCCGAGTGCAGACGAGAGATCCTGTTCCAGGATCCGGGTGTCGGCATCCTTTTGCCCGGCCTTCGAATTGCGCGCACCGCGCGGGGATGAGGCGGGTTTGCGGACCAGCGCCTCGGTCTCTCGGACGGACAAGCCCTTGTCGATGACGTGGCGGGCAAGCTCGAGCGGCTTGTCGGATGTGATCAAGGCGCGCGCGTGCCCGGCGCTGAGCGTGCCCTGCTCCACGAAGGCGCGCACCTCGGGCGGGAGGGTGAGCAACCGCAGGAGGTTTGCGATATAGCTCCTGCTCTTGCCCATCGCTTCGGCGAGTTGCTCCTGGGTATGCCCGAAACGCTCGATCAACTGCTGATATCCGGTTGCCTCTTCCACCGGGTTGAGATCGGCGCGCTGGACGTTTTCGATGATCGCGATTTCCAGCACCTCGGTGTCGGTGAAATCGCGCACGATGACCGGAAGATCATGCGTCTGGGCAAGCTGCGCGGCGCGCCATCTCCGCTCGCCAGCGATGATTTCGAAACGATCAGGCTGGTCGGCTATGGGACGGACAACAAGGGGTTGGATGACGCCCTTGGTGCGGATCGACGCCGCAAGCTCTTCGAGCGCTTCCTGTCCAAAGTTGCGCCGCGGCTGGTTCGGATTGGGAATGAGGTCTTCGATCGCGACGCGACGGGTGGTGTCCGTGCTGGTGGCTTTGTTCGAGTCTGATTGTTCCGTGGCGACATCTGCCATCAAGGCGGACAGGCCACGTCCGAGGCCGCGCCGATCCCTGTTGCGGTTCTTCATTGGGTAAGGCTCCCTGTGCGGTGCATCTGCTTTTCGTTCTGGAGCAATTCGCGGGCAAGAGCGCGATACGCGGCCGCGCCTCGAGAACCGGTGTCGTAGCTGAGCACGGGCAACGCAAAGGAAGGCGCCTCGCTGATGCGAACATTGCGGGGGATCATGGTTTCGAAAACGAGGCTGCCCATGGTGTCGCGCGCGTCGCGTTCAACCAGTTGGGAGAGGTTGTTGCGGCGGTCATACATCGTCAGGAGAATGCCTTCGATCCTGAGGCCCGGATTCGAGGCCTCGCGAACTTCTCGAACGGTCAGCAGAAGTTGTGAGAGCCCCTCGAGCGCAAAGAATTCGCTTTGCAGTGGCACGAGGATGCTGTCCGCCGCAACGAGCGCATTCAGCGTGAGCAGGTTCAACGACGGCGGGCAATCGATGAGAACGTAGTCAAATTGTGACATGACAGCAGCGTCGCGCTGGAAGGCGTTGCGCAGCAGGCTGGTTCGGTTCTCGCGCTGCGCGATGTCGAGATCTGCGGACGCAAGATCGGTGGTGGCCGGCGCCAGCATGACATTCGCTACCGGTGTCGGCTGCAGCACAGAGGACAGGCGCTCGTCGCCGATGAGGAAGTCATACGTTGTTGAGGCACGATCCAGAACCGCGATCCCCATTCCCGTCGATGCGTTTCCTTGGGGATCCAGGTCGACCAGCAGAACGCGTCGGTCACATTCAGCCAGCGCTGCGGCAAGATTGATGGCTGTGGTTGTTTTCCCCACTCCACCTTTTTGGTTTGCGATCACGATGACCCGTCGACTGGGATCAGGCATGCACAATATTCCCCATCCTGAGAATGACGGCGCCAGCCTGAGTCTTGCTGGTAACCGGCTCGCACGAGAACCGCCATCCTGTCCTGGCAGCAGCAAGCTCCGACTTATATTCGCGGCCTTTTGGGAGCAATGCCATTCCGCCGGGCGTGATGTGCCGCGAGACGTAGCCGAGCAGGATTTTCAAGGGGGCGAGCGCCCGCGCGGAGACGATGTCACCCCGCAAAGGGGGTAACAGCTCGATCCGACCTTCGGCGATCGTGACCTTGAGATTCAACTGAGTCTTTACAACGTTGAGAAAGGCTATCTTGCGTTTGTCACTTTCAACAAGCGTAATTCTGCGGTGCGGCGCTAGCTCGCTGGACAGGATCGCGACGACGATTCCCGGCAGCCCGCCGCCCGTTCCGAGATCAACCCAATGACGACCGCTGGCGGGCGCGATGTCAAGCAATTGACTGCAGTCGGTAACATGTCGCGTCCACACGTCCGGCAGCGTTGCCCTGGACACAAGGTTTATCGTCGAGTTCCATTTCACCAGAAGCGACACGTAGTCGTCGATCATGTCCAGTGTTTCACGTGAAACATGATCGAGCGCACCACGTTGCATCACGATGCATGCGCCTGGCGCTGCTCGCGCTGAGCGGATGCCCGGCTTTTCACCTTCGAGAGCAAGAGTAGCAACGCCGCTGGCGTCATCCCGTTGATCCGCGACGCCTCCGCGATGGTATGAGGGCGTTGCGTAGTAAGCTTCTGGCGCAACTCGGACGACAAGCCAGGCAAGCCACTGAAGTCGAAATCGGCGGGGACCTTCACTGCCTCGTCAGCCTTCAGCCTCCGTATCTCGGCTTGCTGACGAGCAAGTTGCGGCCGGTAGACCGCCTCCTTGCCAATCAAGTCTGCAATCTCGTCACTTATGCAACCCAACTCTGGCCTGATTTTCTGCAGCAAGCGGATATCACACCCAGGAATTCCGAGAAGCTCCAGCGCCGACCGCTTGTTACCGTCATCGCTCAAACCCAAGCCCTCGGCCTGCAGCAACCCTGCGCCGATCGTCGTTCTATCCAGAAGATCGCGTGCAGACTCGAGCTTTGCAAGCTTTTCCTGAAAGCTCGTCCAGCGCACTGGCTGAACGCAACCAGCCGCAACACCAAGGGGTGTCAGTCGCTGGTCAGCATTATCCGCGCGCAAGGACAGACGATATTCCGCACGCGAGGTAAACATTCGATAGGGCTCACTGACACCGCGCTCGATGAGGTCGGAAACCAACACACCGATATAGCCGTCAGCGCGCCCGATGGTCATGGGCTGCTTGCCAAGCGCGACCGCGGCCGCGTTGACCCCCGCCACAAGCCCCTGCGCACCCGCCTCCTCGTATCCTGTGGTCCCGTTGATCTGACCCGCCAGAAACACTGACGGCAGTTCCTTCAGAGCCAGCGTCGCCGTAAGCGACCGAGGATCGACATAATCATATTCTATCGCATATCCCGGTTGGATAAGTCTGGCTGCCGCCAGACCGCGCACGCTCTGAACCACCGACTCCTGGACCGCCACCGGAAGCGACATTGAGATCCCGTTCGGATAAATCGTTTCACGTCGTAGTCCCTCTGGCTCCAGGAAGATCTGATGAGAGTCGCGTTCAGGGAACCTGACGACCTTGTCTTCGACCGATGGACAGTATCGGGGGCCGCTGCTCTCGATCTTCCCGCCATACATTGCCGACTGTCCGAGGTTCTCCCGAATTATGTCATGGGTCTTCGGACCGGTCGCAGTGATTGCGCACGCCACTTGTGGGGCAACTGGAGACATCGACAGGAACGACATCATCTCGGGCCGATCATCGCCGGGTTGTGTCGCAAGCTCTGCGAAATCCACACTACGCTTGTCAATGCGTGGGGGTGTCCCCGTCTTCAAACGCGCGACTTCCGTTGCAAGCTCCCTGATCTGATCGGAGAGCTTGATCGAAGAAGCGCTGCCCAGTCGACCACCGACAATCGCCTCATTCCCGATGTGTATGACCCCGCCGAGAAACGTCCCCGTTGTCAGAACCACGCTCTGCGCCCGCAGTGACGTCCCGTCGGACAAGGTCACGCCTGAAACCACCGCTGATTGCGTGACGAGTTCAACAACTTCCGCTTCTATCACGGTTATGCCGACGGCACGCTGAAAATGACGCTGTATGTAGTGGTGATACAAGTCGCGATCAGCCTGGACCCTTGGACCCTGGACCGCCGGTCCCTTTCGACGATTCAGCAGGCGAAACTGGATACCCGCGTAGTCGGCGGCGCGCCCCATCAAACCATCGAGCGCATCGATCTCTCGGACAAGGTGTCCCTTGCCGATACCCCCGAACGCGGGGTTACACGACATAACGCCGAGGTCTTGGCGGCGGAAGGTGATGAGAGCTGTCCTTGCGCCCATGCG